>JASHZU010000174.1 GCA_030042375.1 Verrucomicrobiia bacterium | reverse complement strand
ATTTGTTCATTATTCACGTCGCGGACCACACCGGCCATCGGCGCATGCAAAATCGCTCCCAGCGCATTCGGCGCCGGCTCGCCAATGATTTGCCCTGCCTGTACGCGCTCGCCGCTTTTCACTTTTGCCAGGCAGGCTGTGCCGGCGCTTTGCTTCAACGGCAGCACCAGGCGGCTCGGAGAAATTTCATCGGTGATCAGTGGCGCGGGCAAATCGTAATCCTGCACATGCAGCTTCTTCGTGAGCGTTTTGATCGGCACGCGGCGGCCATCGCCCATCGGGTGCGGCTTGGGATTCATCGGCCCCGTCCATTTGACTTGCGCCTTCTTCATCTCAGCCTTGGCATCGTCGCACGCCTCTTTTGGATACAATTCCTCCGGGCAGGCGTACAGCGTGCATAATCCGCACGAGCAGCACATCGCCGCCCATTGATTGTAATACTCCGCCCCCGTGCCGGTGAAAGCCAGTGTGCGCATCACCTGGTGCGGCTCGACCGCGTAACCCAGCAAAAATCGCGGGCAGTATTCTGTGCAATAACGACATTGATCGCATGCCGACTTGCCGATTTTGGCCTGCACCTTGTTCGGCTTCAGCTTGCGCTCAATCACATGATGATCGCGCGGCAAAATCACCACGCCGGTCGAAGTCTTTGTGACCGGCGCATCGAGATTGTCCGTATGCTGGCCCATCATGAGCCCGCCAATCACCAAAATTGGGTCCTCCGTCGTCAGCCCGCCCGCATACTTCACGCATTCACGATACGTCGTGCCAATCGGCACTTTCATCGTCACGGGCGATTTCACCGCGCCTGCAATCGTCAGCATCTTGTGCGTGAGCGGTTGGTCATCGTTTGCCGCGGCAATGTTTACGAACGTCTCAACGTTGTTGACCAGCGCGCCAATGGCCAGCGGAATGCCGCCGGGCGGAATCAGTTTGCCCGTGACATTGTAAACCAAATCATATTCATCGCCCGCTGGATAATAATCGCCCAGCAACTGCACGCGCACCCTCGAGCCTTTACACGCCTCGGTCACCGCTTCGACCGCATGCTTCTTCTTCCCCTTGATGCCGATCACGCCATCCTTCGCGCCCGTCGCCTCCATGGCCAATTCCATCCCGCGCACCAATTCGCGCGCGTTCTCTTCCATGACGACGGCGTCTTTGTGCAACAGCGGCTCGCATTCCGCGCCGTTCGCAATGACGGTTTCCACTTTGGCGTTAAGTTTGACGTGGGTGGGAAATCCGCCGCCACCCGCGCCGACCACGCCGGCCAATCTGACTTTGTCTACAAGGCTCATTTTAAAATTTTGTTTGTTGTCGTTTCACCATCACCATCGCCATTCGGTGCCACAATGACTTCCACGCCGCGCTCGCGCAAACTGCTCACCAATTCTTGTGGCGCCTTGCTGTCCGTGACAATCGCATCCGCCATCTCCAATCCGCAGAGAGGCGAAACCGACTGTCGCCCAAATTTCGTATGGTCCAGGCAAAATATAATGCGCTGCGCCGCTTTCAACATCGCCTGTTGAATATCAATCAAGAGTGCGTGTGAGTTGGTAACGCCTTCCAGCGTGATGCCGCCTGCGCCCATGATGGCCACGTCCGCGCGCATTTTCGTAAACGCTTCCCGCGTCATCGGCCCAACCAGCACGCCCAGCCGCGGATAAATCACCCCGCCCGCCAAAATCACTTCCGTTTTGTTCGACGATGCAAACAAGTTCGCCACCGGCAGCGAGTTTGTCACGATCTGCAGCGTTTTTTCTTCCAGATGTTTTGCGACGTGATAAATCGTCGTACCCGCATCCAGGATCACGCTTTGATTCCCGCCAATCAATTCCGCGCATGCCTTCCCAATCGCGTCCTTCTCGGAAACCTGGTGCATGTCGCGCGCTGTGAACGCAAACTCATCGCTCTTCGGCGTAACCAACCGCGCCCCGCCATGTGTCCGGCGCAAATTTCCCGCAGTTTCAAGCGCCGTTAAATCGCGCCGGACAGTCGAAATAGAAGCGTCCACATGATGAGACAATTCTTCCAGCGACGCGAATTCAACCCGCTGAAGATAAGCTTCAAGGCGGTTTTTGCGCTCTTCTGCCGTCATTTTTCCATAATCTGGCAGATGTTGGAAGATTTTGCAAGAAAAATGTTGACTTAAATTTAAAATCTGTCAAACTCACTCAAAAGATATGGAAGTCGCATCGCCTGCACCTCATCGGGCCGTCGTCGAACATCTCGTTCGGCGCGCGGTTTACGAGCGTCTTGGCAAGCCTCTGCCGCACACGGCAGCGGCGCCAAACCCGTTGATTGTCAACGTGAGCGCGCGGCATTGCCATCTGACGCCTCAGGCCGTCGAAGCCCTCTTTGGCGCCGGTCATAAGCTTACTGTTCACAAATGGCTCTATCAGGAAGGCCAATTTGCCGCGAAAGAGACCATCACACTCATCGGCCCGCGCAGCCGCGTCATTTCCAATTTGCGTATTCTCGGCCCTTGCCGCGATTTAAACCAGGTCGAGCTGGCCTACACCGATGCCATCGCCCTCGGCTTCGACATCCCTCTGCGGATTTCCGGCAACATCAAAGGCACGCCCGGTGCGATGTTGATGGGCCCCGCCGGCTTTTTCGAAATGGAGCAGGGCGTCATTCGCGCCATGCGGCACGTTCACATGAACCCCATCGACG
>JASHZU010000173.1 GCA_030042375.1 Verrucomicrobiia bacterium | reverse complement strand
CAGTGCCCTGCGCATTTATCTGCCCAACGGTGCGAACGTCTATTTGACAAACGGAGTTGGCAACGCACTGCTCGGCACTAATGCCAATAGCTCTCTTGCCAACGGCTATTTCGCAACTCTCAATGATACGGATATGGCCGGGTTGGTGGGCACCCCGCCGAATTTGCAAGTGGTTGGCGGTTCCACGATTTCCGGACTTTACTCGGTTAACACTGCTGGTGGAGGGACGCCGACTCAGAATGGGAGCATTACCTGTGCTGATTTTGTTACTAATACGCCCGGTGCCGGATGGAGAGTCTCTGGCTCCTATACCTTCGGAGTGGCGTACTTTAATGAACCGCAAATTTACAACAGTACAGTTTCCTATAACGGGGTGACTTATCCGGCGTGGCAAATCCTCGATAGTAGCGGCCGAAATGTTACCATTAGCACAATTTTGATTACCACCAACGTGGGTAATTCCGCGGTATGGATAAACTCGGGCGGTCTCACAATCCTTGGTGGTGGCGGGCCGACCGGTGCAGGTAATGATACCCGTATATTCCAAAACAATACTGCAGCTCCATTGATTCTGGCAAACACACTGCACGCATCTTCAACCGGGGCGAATTTGGTTAAAATGGGATCCGGACTGGTATCATTGCAGGCGGCAAGTGGAAATAATGCGGATGTTACCACGTTGGAAATCTATGAGGGAACATTTGAGGTTGATAATGGTGGAAGCCTTTTACTTACCCCCGTTAATGTGTACGGTGGCGCTTTGGCATTGGCGGCACCGGACAGCGCCACGTCCGCTGCTTCTCCCATCACCGTCTTTTCCGGAGCCACCAATAGTATTATTCTCAACGCGAATAATGCGCAGGTGGTTGCTTCGAACCTGACGTTTAACGCGGGCAGTAGTATCCAGTTTGTTTATAGCAATGGGGTTGCTCCCAGCACGACGACTGCGCCTTTGTCAGTCACCGCTCCGAGCGCCGTCCTGACCTTGAACAGCACGGTCGACGTAAATATTCTTTGCGGAAGCCTTTCTGTTGGTCAATTTCCACTCATTAAATACGCTGGTACGCCCGGAGGTGCCGGGTTCTCTGCTTTGAATCTCAACCTTATGCCGCCTCACGTTTTTGGCTACCTTTCCAACAATGTAAACAATAGCTCATTTGACCTGGTGGTCACCGATGTGGATCAACCGATTTCCTGGAACACGGGCAGCGGAACATGGGATGTTGGGATAACAGCCAACTGGCTGGATCTTTTTGGCAATACGACTACATATCAGCAGGTCGGCCCGTTGGGAGATAATGTGATGTTCAGCGATTCCGCGCCAGGCGGTCCTTCTATTACTGTCACTTTAAATACCAACGTTACTCCTTCTTCTGTGACCGTGAGCAATGCGAATAATACATATACCATTTCCGGAAGCGGCAACATTAGCGGCATCGGTTCCTTTTACAAGACGGACTCGGGCACGCTCACTTTGAGCACTTCGAATTCCTTTACCGGCGGCATAAACATGAATGGCGGTACAGTCATCTTTAGCAGCCTCACCAACTTGGGGGGAGGGAGCCTCAATTTTAATGGTGGAACGCTGCAGTATAACGGAAACAGCGATGATATTTCCGTCAGGACAGTGAACTTTAACGCCAGCGGCGGCACGATTAACACGGCGGGTCAGACGATCAATTACTCCAATCCTATCGGGAATGCCGGCGCCGGTGGTCTCACTAAAGCCGGCGCGGGCACGCTCACCCTCAACGGCACCAACACTTATCACGGGAATACGGTTGTCAGCCAGGGAACATTGGAATTAGGCTCCAACGCTTATCTTACCAACAGCGCCACCATAACCGTCAACAACGGTGCGGTATTGGATACGGCAGCCAGTGGCGTTAACCTGAATTTGAGCGGAACCGCCAGCCAGACTCTTACGGGCGTTGGGCAAGTCAATGGGGTTGTCACCGTGCCGAGTTTAACCACGATTAGCCCGGCGAGCAGCGGGCATACTGGCACTTTAAGCATCAATGGTGGTTTGAACATCAGCGGCGGCAACTTGAATATGACTGAAGCTGCCACCAGCAATGACGTGATTGCCGTTACTGGTCCTCTGGCCATCAATAGCGGCAACCTTTCATTGAATTTCGTTGGCACCTTGCCACTCGGCAGGTACGTTATTATGACGTATTCAGGTTCGTTATCCGGCGGAGTCGGCAATATACCGCCTCCGGCTTCTCCTCAGCCGAATACTTCGGCAACATTGGACAGCTCAGTTTCAGGCCAAATAGCTCTGGTTTTGGCCGCCAGCGCTACGAATGTGTTACTCTGGCCCGGAACGGACACCCCTTGGGACACCGCTACTGCGGATTGGCTCAATACTGTTAACAGTCAATCCTGGATATTTACCAATGGCGATACTGTGATCTTTAATGATTCAGAGACAGGCAACAATACCAGTCCTGAGCTTACGGCTTCTCTTGAACCTAAATCTGTTATTGTTAGCAATACCGTGGTGCCTGTTTATACGTTTGTAAATGGCGGTGGCAGCATCGGTGGCAATGGCTCCCTGACAAAGGATGGCACCGGTACGCTGATCATGGAAACAGCCAATGCCTACACTGGCACAACGACGATCCTTCACGGATCTTTGCAGATTGGCAGTGGCGGTCCGGGCGATATTGGCACCGGGAATGTAATTATAACCAACAATAGCGCACTCGTGTTTGCGCAGGGCGATGGCGGAACTCACTATGTGGATGGGGTCATTAGTGGCAACGGCGGCGTGACGGTGAATACCACCGGTGGTTCGACGGTAGTATTGACGAACAACAACACTTATGGCGGCTTGACCACCATCAGCAGTGGCACATTGCAGGTGGGCTTTAACAACGGCGCCCTTGGCAGCCTGGGAACCAATAATGCTGTGACAAATAACGGCACGTTGATGCTTGACAGGTCAGGCGCGGTGACGTTTGGAGCCAGCGTTTCTGGATCGGGGCTGTTGGCTGACGAAGGATCAGGCACGGTTACGCTGACCGGGACGTTGACCTACCAGGGCGACACTTCCATCAGCAATGGCGTGGTAAAAATCACGGCGAATAATCAATTGCCGGACGCAAACAGCGTGGCTGGTTCAACTGGCCAGTTTAATCTGGATAATGAGGCCTCTTCTGCGGGTATATTTGACTTGAATGGCTTTAGTGTCACGGTCAATGCCCTTTCCGGTGAGACAAATGATGTGGACGCAATGATTACCAATAGTTCCACTTCTACAGCCACAACAAGCGTCTTGACTGTGCTGAACACAGCCAGCACGACATTTAATGGGATTATTGTGGATCATGGCACAACAGGGGCCAAGACTGCCCTCTTTGTAACCGGCCCCGGCACCTTGACACTTAATCCGTCAACGAATGCTCCGAATGGTATCCCTCAAACGACCCCGGGCATCAATACATTTAGCGGAGGCGTCGTTGTCAGCAATAGCACGCTGGCTTTAGGCGCCCCTAATAGTGATGCACTTGTCAATTCAGGTGAAAACCAATATGCGCCCGGAACCGGTCCGATTACACTGACTGGCACCAATACCACGCTAATCGTCTGTGGCAACACAGGCAGCACGGTTCCAACTTATCCTCCGCTGACGAATTCTATCGTCGTCCCCGCGAGCGCGAATGTGACAATTCTAGGCTCACAACGCGGTGATGTTGACAGCGCGTTAACCGGAGCAGGGATCCTAAATTACCAGGCAACTTATGTGCGCGGCGGTTTTGCCAATTGGTCCGCGTTTACCGGCACAATTTACTTTTCGGGGATTTCTGCAGGTGATGGCAACATTGGTTGCGGTGATACTAATGGTTTGCCAAACGCCAATGTCATTATGACTACGAACGTGCTGTTTCATGCGGGCGATATAGAAGTTGGTGCTGGAGGTGTTTTGGGTTATACACCCGGTATTATCTTCCCGATTGGCGCCTTGTCGGGCGGTGACAGTTCAGACGAAATCTCTGGTACGGAAGCGGGGAACAATGACGGCGATGCGTCTGTCATGTTGGAGATCGGCGGTCTAAACAAGAGTACCATTTACACGGGCGGCATTATTGACAGCAACGGGCTCATTAAAGTGGGCAGCGGTACCTTCACGTTGAATTGCGGTGGCGTTCTTGTAACCAACATAACGCTCAACGGTTTGTTCACTGTTACTAACATCGCGTTCGAAACCAATATAATAAGTTATACTGGTCCTACCATCATCAGTAATGGTGTGTTGGCACTCGATGCCCCGGTTGTCCTGACTAACTCGACAAATGTGACCATCGCCTCAGCTTCCGCGGTGCTGGATGCCAGTGATATGGGCTACGTCAGCAATCTGAGTTTTACGCTGCCTAGCGGGGCCACGCAGGAATTGGTCACCAATAGCATATTTGAAGTCGTGGACGGCCAGACCCTGGCTGGTGTGGGAACCCTTAACGGCTTCTTGCAAGCGGATCAGGGTTCAATATTTAATGTTGGGCTGCCCATTGGCACTTTCAACGTCACCAGCAATGCTTCGCTGTCCGGAGCTGTCAATATAAATCTCGATAGCACCAATACGCCTACTTGCGGTGAAGTGGCCGCACCTGGCTTCACCATTAATCCGACGGCCACTCTTGTGGTTACCAATATCGGGCCTGGCCTATTTAATGGAACCACATTCACCCTATTCAATCAACCTGTCTCGGGCTTCGCTTCTGTGCAGTTGCCCGCCACAGACCCGACTGGGGAAACCAACTATATTTGGCAGAACAACCTTGCTGTAAATGGCTCTATCACCCTGACCAATGGCGGGCTTGTCATAACAGCCCAGCCACACTTATCGTTCATTGTCAGCGGCAATACGCTGACGTTGTCGTGGCCAGGCTCCTATTTGGGTTACATACTGCAAATACAAACCAACTCACTAAATGTGGGCCTCAGCACGAATTGGGTCAACGTGCCAAATAGTGCGTCGGTTACCAGCACAAACATGACTATAAATTCGGGGAACGGCTGCGTGTTCTACCGACTGGTCCAATAGGGTCAACCTGCGCCAGGAGAAGGCAAAACAGTGCTAAAGGGCACTATTGTTAATGGGGTAACGCGTCAGCCTAAAAACTGGCGCGTTGCAGCGCTGCTACCAGTACCCGGATGGCTAACGAATTATAAAAAGCTATAACATGCGTCCAAGAATTTAATGATATGTCAATGGGTTTAGCGCATTGCCTTGGTAACTAAGGTGAAATACAGTATGTTGTTTCGGAATCCTAAAAATTGGGAATATATTTGAAGCCCAACGCCCCCCTTTTTTATGAGGTTTTTGGTTTATTACCTGGCGATAGCATTGGTGCTTCTGAATTTTGATTTTTTTTCTTTTGCTAATATCCCCGGCGGCGGCAACGGCACTGGTCCGAATGTTGCCGTGGTGAATAATGGGGACGGCACGGTAACCATGTCCAATGGTATTGTTTCTATCCTCTGCACGACCGCCGGTGCAACTATCAACCAAATCAATTACACCTATGACAATAGCGGGACTGTGGTGACAACCCCTCTGCTTTCCGGAGGCACGGATGGTGGGATGTTATACTGGGAAACGGGTGGTTTTGGTACCAGTACATTCAATTACTCTGTCGTGTCTAACAATGACAATTATTGCGAAATTGATTTATTAAGCACTTCGGCCACAAATGGGACCATGGATGTTCATTTCTCGATGTTGCGCGGTTCGCCGGGTTTCTATGTCACCACCATTTTTAGTCACCGGAACGCGGATTCGCCGATGAATATGGGTGAAACCCGCGATAATATTTATGCTGGCTCTATTTTTAACTGGATGTCTGTGGATGCAGCGCGCAATCGCCTTATGGAGGTTCAGCCGACAGCCGGCTCCGTTGGCGTGCTCGGTGCACCAGTCGAGGTTTTTCTATGGACCAATGGGATTTACCAGGGTCGTTACGAAGACAAATACAAATACAGCGCCGATTTTGGGGTTCAACGGGTATGGGGCTGGAGTAGTGTGGGGACCGGGGGCGCTAATGTTGGGCTTTGGCAGGTTTCCGCCAGCGCGGAGTATTACAGCGACGGCCCGATGAAGCGCGACCTGATGTCCCATATTGGAACCACGATACTCAACTATTATGAAAGCAGCCATTATGGGAGTGCTGGCACGGATGGCAATTGGGGCAATGGAGAAATTTGGTCCAAAGTCTATGGGCCATATTTTATTTATTGCAACAACATTACCAATGCCATCACTGTGACCAATCAGGCGGCGCAAATGCTTTATGCCGATGCCTTGGCACAGGCTTCGGCCGAAGAAACCGCATGGCCTTATTCCTGGTTCAGCAATACCAACTATGCGTCTTCCTCCCAACGCGGTGCCGTGACAGGCCAAATGGTGATCAGCGATAGCGGCAATCTCAACGCTTCTGCTTCCAATATGTGGGTGGGCGTCATACAGCAGCCCGTCACCGTAGATGGCATCTACGACTTTCAGCAATGGATGAAGACGTGTCAGTTTTGGATTAAAACAGATGCCAATGGCAATTTCACAATCCCAAATGTCATCGCTGGCACCAACTATACACTGTTTGCATTTGGTCCCGGAACCCCGGGAACTTTTCAGTCTCAACCGCTGTCTGGTGGCGGCCCCCCAAACACAGTGGATATTCCGTCTTCGCCATTTAGTGTCACCATAACGGCTGGAGCCACAAATAATCTGGGTCCTGTGATGTGGACGCCGACTCGTATTGGTGCGACTGTTTTCGAAATCGGTTATCCGGACCGTACCGGGGCCAAGTTCCGGCACGGTGAAGACTATTGGGTGGGTGATATTGGCCCAAGCCCCACCGAACCAATGCCCATCTGGAGTAAATTTTTGGAATACCCATTTGACTTTCCCAATGGGCCAAACTACATCGTCGGTCAAAGCCGTTGGACGACCGATTGGAATTTCGTACAACCCATTGTGACCGATTTGAGCGGAAATTATGATCCGTCCGCTTCGACCATTACCTTTAATCTTGCCACCGCCCCGACCAATGGCGCTATGGCTTCGCTCTACCTCGGTCTGGCTTCCGATTATCAGGGAGCGCTGATTGTCTCGGTAAACGGCAATAACCTTGGCACAGCAACCGGCGTCACATCTACTCCGAATGCCAACAGTTCCAGCGGTTTTTTCCCGGCCTACAGTGGCTCGGGAAATGAAAGTGACACCACAATTCGTGAAGGCATCAACAGTGTATTCTCCGACGAGCGCATTACATTCCCGGGTAGCATGCTTAATGTGGGGCAAAACACCATGACCATCCAAATGCGCAAGGGCGGTTACTTCGCAAACCACGCCATGTATGACTATATCCGGCTGGAATTAACGGGCTATGTTCCGCCGCCGCCGGGAAGTGTCATCGGTTATGCGGGCAACAATTGTAATTTGGTTTGCTGGCCCGTCACGCCCGGCGCTACCGGCTATAATGTTTTACGCTCCACCACTCCCGGCAGTGGCTATGTTTCCATTACGAACGGCGTTACGGGTCCCGTCTGTGGTAGCGGATGGAACAATGCAACTTACCTCGATACGACTGCAGCAAACGGCACGACTTACTATTATGTTGTGCAATCGGTAAATCCTACCGGCACCAGCGTCAATTCCTCGCAAAGCACCGGCACAACGCCCTCGCCAAGTTTATCCAACGGTGCCCCTGCCGCGCCAAGCGGCCTTGCTGTCACAAGTATTGGCCATCAGAGCGTAACGCTTAATTGGAACGCATCCTCTGGAGCGGATTTTTATACAATTCAACGTTCGACGATGTTCGATAATGGCGGCGGAGCATCCAATACGCTTGACACCATTACGCTTAACAATACCAATACCGGCACGAGTTACACCGATACTTCTCCGACTGATGGCAGCATTTATAGTTACTCGGTTATTGCCAATGGTACGGGCGGCCCCAGTGCTAATTCATCTCCGGCCGTCGGAATCCCGTTGCCTGCGCCACCGGCCAGTGCACCCGGTTCGTTTACGGGCAGTTTTGTTTCGACGAATGTTTTTCTTACCTGGGCCCCTGTACCTGGTGCCGTGGGCTACATTATCAGCCGGGCCACAGATTCGAGCGGGCCTTTTAATTATTTAATGAGCGTCACTGAGACAAATTATCTGGATACTGACCCCACTCTT
>JASHZU010000025.1 GCA_030042375.1 Verrucomicrobiia bacterium | reverse complement strand
GAGACCAGCGCGGCCACATACGTCAACGCCGCCGCGCTGAGGACTTTGCTCACGCCTTCGCGCTCATGCTCGTGCACCAGGCCGAGCCGGAACAACTGCTCCTTCGCGCGCCGGCTGGCGTCGTACTCCACCGGCAGCGTTACCAATTGGAACAGCGTCATGACAGCGAACAGCGCGATGGCGATGTTGATAAACGTCGGGAACATCGCGCGGAAAATCAGGCCCGCGATGAAAATGATCCCGTAGGCCGTGCTCGCGAATTGCGTGATCGGCACAATCGCCATGCGAAATTTGAACAGTCCGTACCCCACCTGGTGTTGCAGCGCGTGGCCTGCTTCATGCGCCGCCACGCCCACCGCTGCAATGGATGTACCCTGGAAATTTTCCGATGACAAACACAGCACGCGTTCCGACGGATCATAATGGTCGCTCAGGCGTCCGGGAATCTCCTGCACCGGCATATTGCGCAACCCCGCGCGGTCGAGGATTTCCCGCGCCGCTTGCGCGCCCGTCATGCCCGAGTCCACCGGCACCTGGCTGTATTTGCCGTAGGCATGCATGAGCTTCACCTGCGCCCATATCCCGAGAAACAACCCCGGCAGGGCGAACACAAAATAAATCGGATCCCAACCTAAAAATAATGGCATAAATCAAATCTTTCTAACGGGTGATTGGACAACGGGCATTCGAAAACATTCAATGGCTGCAACGACCGCCTTTGCCTCACAAAATAGAACACAAATCGCCGCGGCCTGCAAGACAGCGCCGTTTCTGCCATTCTTCATTCACCATTCCTCCTTCTTCATTCTTCCTCACGCCTCCGCCTTGGCTTTCTCCACTTCTTCGCGCCACGCATCCAGGCGATTCGCCACGCCGATGCGTTCCAGGTAATCCAAATTCAAGTCACCATCGTCCCCGTTCATTTCATGGTCAAAGGCGTTCGCCACATGCACCGCCGTCAGCGGGCTGAACTTCTGCAACGTGCTGCGCTCCGGCGTGTGATGAAACGCTACCGCCTCGACAATCGGCGCCGGCAATCCCCACAGCCCCAGCAAATACGCCGCCAGGCCTGCGTGCGTCGCGCCGAACACTTCCATCTCAATCTCGTACGACGGCACGTTGCGCACCATCGCATCTGTGACCACCTTCTGGAACTGGCTGGGCATGCTGTCCGCCATCATCAGCTTGCCGACGTCATGCAGCAGGCCCGCCGTGTAGGCCGCTTCCACATACGCATGGTCGGCGTCCTCCGCCCGCATGATGACCCGCGCCATTTCCCCGCACTTCATCAAGTGATTCCACAACGCGTTTACGGGAAAATTAATCCGCAGCGACGCGCTGAAACAGGTGAACACATGCGCCGAGAGCGCCAGCGACCGCACCGTCGTCAGGCCCAATTGCTGGACCGCTTCCATCGGGTCGTTGACTTTTTCCTTAAGCCCCATCGCCGCCGAATTGACAATCTGCAAAATCTTCGCCGTCAAACCCGGGTCTTTCACAATCAATTCGTTGATCGTTTGCAACGGCGCGTCCGGCGTTTCAATCGCCTTCATGATTTCCAGGTACAGCGCGGGAAAACTCGGCAGCACCCGCATCTGCCCCGCCAGCGTCTTGAGCCGCGGCTCCTTCAGAAACGCGTCCAGTCCTTCGAGGCACGCCAGCGTGGTCCGCAGCGTATTGATATCAATCGGTTTGAGGATGAATTGATGCGTGGAGCCCAGCGCTTCTGCCGCCTCCGCCTGGTCCGCCGCGCCCGAGATGATGATGCGCGATGTTCCCGGATGAAGCTTCTGCACCTCCGTCAGCAATTCGACGCCGCTCATGCCATCCATCCGCATGTCCGACGCCACCACATCAAACGGATGATGCCCCATCATCTCCAGCGCTTCCTCGCCGCCCGATGCCGTCGCCGCCTCCCAACGCCCGTGCTCGCCTGCGAGCAAAATCTGGTACATATCGCGCATCGTCGCGTTATCATCCACAAAGAGAATGCGTTTCATGTCTTTGCCTTTAGTCCCCGTCCCGAGCTTTTCCAACGAATAAGCATGACTTAATTGCGATGTCAATGCATTTTGCATGGAAAGGTATGCGACCTGTAAAATCCTACTCATCCCCAAATGCCGCAAAGCTTTAGGCGTGAACAGCACGCGTGCGCCTTCTGGCCTCTGGTTTCGTTATCGCTCATGATTTTTTATTTTTCTAAAAATGCTTAATAGGGCTTAACGCAGCTTAATTCGGCTTAATTCATCGCAAAGAGGGCTGGTGGTAGGGCTGCACCACACGCGTGTGCTCCTGCGCGGCCGTCTGAAACGGTGGGGCGAGAGTCTCTCGAGCCGTGACTTCGGCCATCTCCCATCTCCTAACTGCCATCTTCTTTTCATCCCGCTATTTTATCGGGCAAACGGCTTTTTCTTCGTTCGCGAATACCTCATTCGGAAAGCCCGGCATAGACTAAATACACCGGTCAATTGTCCATGCACTTCAGCGGCCCGTCCATTCCCCTGATTGGAACAACCTGCTACTCTGGCCACAATGCCACTGAGTTCAGCAATAAAATGCCAGCGGCATATCAGATTGGCGACGATTTGATTTTAGAGTGCTTTCGGCAACCTGAAATCAAAAATCCATAACCACAACCGAATGGCCTACTTATGAAACGAGCGATGTTAATTCTAACGATGGCGGGGGCGCTGTGCCTCATGGCGGTTCCAGCCGTCCTGGCGCAAACCGTTGACGGAGATGAAACCGATGACTCCATGCTTTATCTCTCCAACACCAATTTGGCGTCCATGACTCCCAACAATTTCACCGGGATTGTCGGCGGTATTTTCTACACCCCTTACTACTACAATGTGACCGTCAACTATCTGGGCTACGCCGACCCCAATGACGTGGC
>JASHZU010000172.1 GCA_030042375.1 Verrucomicrobiia bacterium | reverse complement strand
AATGTGGACGAACTCGCTGATGCCGCCGTCCCAAAACAAATTCGGCTCCATAAAAAACTAAATCTTCCCGCCGCGAAAAGTGAATTTGAAGCGCTCGCCGACCTGAAAAAAATCGCCGGCGAAAATAAAGTCTATCGCTCCTTCATCGGCACGGGCTACTACGATTGCATCACCCCGCCGGTCATCCAGCGCAGCGTCCTGGAAAACCCCGGCTGGTACACGCAATACACGCCCTACCAAGCGGAAATCTCCCAGGGCCGTCTCGAATGCCTCCTGAATTTCCAAACGATGGTCTCCGATCTGACCGCCCTGCCCATCGCCAATGCTTCGTTGCTCGATGAAGCCACGGCCTGCGCCGAGGCCATGACCATGAGCCACGCGCTCAAGGATAGAAAAAATATTTTCTTCGTCTCTGAAAATTGCCATCTGCAAAACATTGAAGTCGTCCGCACGCGCGCGAAGGCGCTGGGCATTGAAGTCGTCGTCGGTAACCATGAAAAATTTTCGTTCACCGACAAAGTCTTCGGCGCCCTCGTGCAATATCCGGATACATACGGCGCGATTCATGACTTTTCATCTTTCGCCGAAAAAGCTCATTCCGCCGACGCCCTGCTGACCGTCGCCACCGATTTGCTCGCGCTCACGCTCATCAAACCGCCCGGCGAATTTGGCGCGGACATCGCCGTCGGCAGCGCGCAACGCTTTGGCGTTCCGCTCGGCTATGGTGGCCCGCACGCTGCCTTCTTCGCCACGCGCGATGAATTTAAGCGCCTCATCCCTGGTCGCATTGTCGGCGTCTCCAAGGATACTCGCGGCAAACCCGCGTTACGCCTTGCGCTCCAGACGCGCGAACAACATATCCGCCGCGAAAAAGCTACCAGTAATATCTGCACCGCCCAGGCTCTTCTCGCCAACATGGCCGCGCTCTATGCCGTTTATCACGGGCCGGAAGGGTTGAAGAAAATAGCGCAACGGGTTCATGCGTTCACAGTCGCTCTTGCAGAAGGACTTTGGAAACTTGGCTATGACAATTTCTTTCATGGCAAGGCGGATAACAATGATTTCTTCGACACTATTGCTGTTCTTGTGAAATCTGGCACGGCGAAACAGGTTGTGGAAGAAGCCCGACAGCGAGGTGTCAATCTGCGCCAATTCCCAAACAACGATCAATGTGTCGGAATTTCACTTGATGAAACAACTTCGGCTACAGAATTAGCTCTGATTTGGGAAATTTTCGCTGGCAAAAAAGCTAATTTAACAGTCGAAAATGTTCTTGGAAAAGGTTCGGCAAAACATGATTTGGAATTCCAAGCAAAGAACAAGCGCACGTCACCTTTTCTGACGCATAAAATTTTCAATTCGCACCATTCGGAGACCGAAATGCTCCGCTACATCAAGCGTCTGGAATCGCGCGACCTCTCGCTCACCGCTTCGATGATTCCGCTCGGCTCCTGCACCATGAAGCTGAACGCCGCGGCAGAAATGTTTCCCGTCTCGTGGCCGGAGTTTGCGAAAATCCATCCCTATGCGCCATTGGAACAAACGCAGGGCTACCAAAAACTTTTCGGACAGCTCGAATTCTGGCTCAAGGAAATTACCGGCTTCGCGGGCATTTCCTTGCAGCCCAACGCGGGTTCTCAGGGCGAATACGCCGGCCTGCTCGCCATCAGCGCCTATCACGAATCACGCGGGGAAAAGCACCGCAACATTTGCCTCATTCCCACTTCTGCCCACGGCACCAACCCCGCCAGCGCCGTCATGGCTGGAATGAAAGTCGTTGCCGTCGCCTGCGATACCAACGGCAACATTGATGTCCCCGACCTTAAGGCCAAAGCCGAGGCGCACAAAAAAGATCTTTCCTGTCTCATGGTCACCTACCCTTCCACGCACGGCGTGTTCGAGGAACCCATCCGCGAGATTTGTGAAATCGTCCATGCCCACGGCGGCCAGGTCTATATGGACGGCGCGAATATGAACGCGCAGGTCGGCCTTTGCCGCCCGGCGGACATCGGCGCGGACGTTTGCCATTTGAATTTGCACAAGACGTTTTGCATTCCTCACGGCGGCGGTGGTCCGGGCATTGGACCTATCGGCGTCGCGGAACATCTCGTAAAATTTTTGCCGTGCCAATCCGTTGGAGTTTCAACGTGCCCGGTCGGCCCCGTCGCCGCCGCGCCGTGGGGCAGCGCGGGCATCCTGCCCATTTCCTGGATGTACATTGTCATGATGGGCGGAAATGGCCTAACCGAAGCAACCAAGTTTGCTATCCTGAACGCCAATTATATTTCCAAACGGCTGGAAAATTATTTTCCGACGCTTTATCGCCGCAACGGCCTCGTCGCACACGAATGCATCCTGGATTTACGCGCGTTCAAAAGCGTCACTGCCGAGGACGTGGCGAAGCGGCTGATGGATTACGGTTTCCATGCGCCGACGCTCAGCTGGCCCGTCGCCGGCACTCTGATGGTCGAACCGACCGAAAGCGAATCGAAATACGAACTCGACCGCTTCTGCGACGCGATGATTTCCATTCACGCAGAAATGAGCGCCGTCGAATGTGGCTCCGCCGATGCGAAGAACAACGCTCTGAAAAACGCACCGCACACTGCCGACCAAATCGCCAGTGACAATTGGAATCGCCCCTACTCTCGCCAGCAGGCGGCCTTTCCCGCGAAGAGCCTGCTCGAATACAAATTCTGGCCGCACGTCAGCCGCGTGGACAATGTTTATGGCGATCGCAATCCCATTTGCTCGTGCGTCGGGATGGAAGACTATCAGTGATCACTTTTTGAGTTCGGCTTGGATGGCAGTTAATTCCGCGCGCGGTTCATCCTCCACATGGTCCATTTGGCCCGCACGGCGATACCAATAGCGGCTGTTTCCCAGGTCGCCCTCCATCTTATGCAGCACCGCGTGGATCCAAGCTGCCGTAGTATCGCTTTCGTATTGTTGGACGAGTTGATGCGCGGCGTCCCAATCGCCGGCCAGCGCCAGTTCAACCGCCCGGAGCAAGTCATTGTTCACATCAGCCATAATCAGTCTTTTATCGACAAATTGGAGGCGTCGCAACACCGTTTGAACAATCAAATAATTGTCCCCGGCATTCCAAACTAAGCCAAAAATTGTAATTGTCACTGCCAGCCTTTCACTGGAACCTTGGCCCTATGAAAGACACTGGGCGCAAAATTCTAAAAGCTGTTGGCCTGATAATTTTGTTCGTGATAACCGGTTTGTTGTTTATTGCGCTCTTTTTGGCTTTGGTGAATTCTCGTAAAACCTCTTTTGACGATTCGGATCTGATCTATGTCCGTCCCCAAATTCCCGTTGAAAGCAATGCGTTCTATACTTTATTAAAAGCAACCAACGAACTTTTTTGGCCAGATACAAACTGGTTCAGGTTGTATAATTTAAGCGATAATACAAATTGGAATGATTCTTTGGCAGCTGAAGTGCTGGAGAAAAACCGCGCCAGTATGAACTTATTTAACGAAGCGATGCAACAGCCGTTCCTTCTGGTCCCAGAGCCTCAAGCTCTGCAATCCCAGGCATTTGATGACGAGTATTCTTATCTTACTGGCTGGAGAGACATCGTGTTCGTGCAAGCCATTCACATTAATTCCCTTCATCGTGCAAACAAAGACAAAGAGGCTTTGGATTTGGCGTTTCAAATAATCAATTTTGGGCAGCGAGTGGAAAACTCCGGCGGGCCAATCCTTCACTACCTTGTTGGCTCAGGTATTAAAGCCATTGGGATGCGGCGCATCCAGGAATTGATCGCCGACACCACCCTGGATGAAACCGATTTGGCTCAGGCTATTAGCAAATTAAACGATCTAGGTCCCAACCAGGAAGGACTTACCAATGCGTTAAAGGTGGAATATGAGACTCAGCGAAACCTCATTGATGATTTCGCGCAGGGGACAATTCCTGATGAGACCAATTCTGCCTTCGTTCGATCGATGACGGCCATGGGTTTGAAATTGGTTCTGAACGGAGGAAAAACAAAAATGGATTTTGCCCAGGAAGATCGTTTTCTTTTCAGCAATTTTTCCAAACCTTATGCAGAAATTCCCTGGTCTAATTTGCCTAACATGGACATTGAAACAAACGACGCCCCTTTAGAGCTTTTAGCCAGCGGCAATGCCATTGGCGATATTCTTTATGCCATGATGGCGCCATCAGTGGAAAGTTTTGCCAAACGAAAATGCAGCGAAGACGTAAATGTAACAGCGACGCAAATTTTATTGGCGTTGAAGATTTACAAAATGCGGCAGGGTAAACTCCCGGAATCTCTTTCAGAGCTGGTCCCGGAATATTTCCCCAGCGTTCCACTTGACGATTTTGATGGCAAACCGTTCCGTTATTTACCGGATAAGAAAATTATCTATTCAGTTGGCCCTTGCTTAAAAGATCTTGGCGGCAAAGAACGAAAAAATGAGTCACCGGATTACAATCTTCCTTTCAACATCGAATTTTAAGTCGATGACTGCAATTCTTCGTACGACTGCAGCCTCTTTTCCTTGAGATGAGCGAACCCGGCCGCAGTCACCCGGACCATTGAGCGGCCATTCACGCGGGCCGTCTCCACCAGGCCGCGTCCGCTGGCATCTTCCCAAACCTGAAGCCGCGGACACGACGTGCGCCACGCGTCCATCGTTTCAGGGTAGGTCCGCTCCTTGCGCCCCACCCACTCAATAAGGTCGAGAATCAGGTTTTCAACCGTGTCAGTCATAGGCTATTTGTCACTGCATTCACCGCCGCCACGAGCGCATTGATCCGCACCGGCATCGGAAAATCCGACGGCGCTTCCACCGTGTAACCCTGCCGCGTCTTTTGCGTGATTAAATAAAATGCCTCCGGCCAATCCGGCCGCGATCTTATGTCAATGTTCGGGCGGATAATTCCATCTTTGGCCGCGCGGCCCTCAATGACTTC
>JASHZU010000171.1 GCA_030042375.1 Verrucomicrobiia bacterium | reverse complement strand
AGCCCGGTGACTCGGACGGCATCGGCTCCGCCGCTCGTTTCCGTAATCCCTGGGGCGTGGCCGTGGACAACGCGGGCGATGTCTTTGTCGCGGATATGAGCAACGATACCATCCGCAAAATCAATCCTGCCGGACAGGTCTTCACCTATGCCGGACAAGCCAGACAGGCCGGCAATACCGATGGTTTTGGCTACGGCGCGCGCTTCAACCATCCCTTCGCCGTCGCGACGGACAGCGCGGGCAACGTGTATGTTTCTGACACCGCCAACAACACCATCCGCAAAATCACCGTGGACCGCGTCGCGACGACTCTGGCCGGATTGCCCGGCAGCGCCGGAAACACCGATGGCAGCGGTGGCGATGCGCGCTTCTGGAACCCACAAGGCCTCACCGTCGACAGCGCCGGAAACATTTACGTGGCCGATACCGATAACAACCTCATCCGCAAAATCACTCCCATGGGCGTGGTAACGACATTGTTGGAACCGTCCGATGACA
Organism: Verrucomicrobiia bacterium; assembly: GCA_030042375.1. The sequence goes on along the minus strand of JASHZU010000171.1, from coordinate 2,290 downwards.
ATCCAACTCCGAGCCAAATCCCCATACTCAATAACCCCGGCAGCGTGGCCGTGGACAACACCGGCGATGTTTTCGTGGCCGACACCAACAACCATTGCATCCGGGAAATTAAGGCGGCGAAATAATTCCGAAAAACAACGAGGATGGACAGCCTTCGCCAAGGTTAAGTTCGAGACTGGCCCTTTACGGCGGTCTGTTTGATATGGTATTGATAGTATTTTGACATGACGCATGGAAACATTAACGCGAATCGTATGAGAGTTATTCTTGTCGTTACTTTTTTTAGTCTCATTTTCCGATGGGACGCAGTGACGTTTGCCAAAGAACCGGTGGATTATGTTGATCCGTTCATCGGCACGGGGGACCAGGGAAAAACTTTTCCGGGCGCGACCACTCCGGCGGGCATGGTGCAGTTAAGCCCGGATACCATCACCGGCGGCGATAATGGTTCGGGATACCGTCATTACCATCACACGATTCAAGGGTTCAGTTTTACGCACATGAGCGGCGTAGGCTGGTATGGAGATTTGGGCAATTTTTTAGTCATGCCCACGACCGGTCCGCTGAAAACTTATTATGGCGAAACGGACCATCCCGGAACCGGCTACCTTTCCCGATTTTCCAATTCCACCGAAGTGGCCCGGGCGGGTTACTATGCGGTGACATTGGAAGATTATCAAATTCGCGCTGAAGCCACCGCGGCGCCGCATAGCGGGATTTTGCGTTTTACCTTTCCGGAAAATCCCGAATCGCGCATTCAAATTGACCTGGCGCGGCGTGTTGGCGGCACTTCCCTGCGTCAATCTGTAAAAGTCATCAACGATCACACTCTTGAAGGCTTCATCGAATGTACGCCCGAAGGCGGTGGCTGGGGACATGGCAACGGCCATCCCAATTACACCGTTTATTTCCATGCTGAATTCAGCAAGCCATTTAAAAATTTTGGGGTGTGGAGCGCCGAACTTCCGCCCGGAAATTATCGGGACGCTCTCGAAAAGCCGTCCTTTATCGAAGCCTGTCAAAACGCGAAAGTCATCCCGTCCTGTCGTGAAATGGAAGGCCAACACCTTGGATTTTATGGCGAATTTTCCACGCATGCCAACGAAGCGATTCTTTTAAAAGTGGGCATCTCCTTTGTCAGCATTGACGGAGCCAGGAGAAATATTGCGGCGGAAATTCCCGGCTTTGACTTCGACAAAGTCCGGCAACAGGCGAGGCAATTATGGGCGAATGCTTTGAGGCGTATTACCGTTGAAGGCGGGACGGAAGATCAAAAGGAGGCTTATTACACCGCCCTTTATCATTCCCTTCTCGACCCGCAAATTTTTGCCGACCTCAATGGAGATTACCCCGGCGGCGATGGCCGGCCTCACAAAACGTCGCAATTTACCAAACGAACTATTTTCAGCGGCTGGGATGTTTATCGCAGCGAGTATCCGCTTTTAACCATCATCGCGCCGAACATTGTGAATGACACGATCAATTCATTTGTTGAACTGGCGGACCAAAACGGCACGCACTACTACGACCGCTGGGAATTTTTAAATGCCTACAGCGGTTGCATGAACGGCAATCCCGTCGTCGTCGTCATCAACGACGCCTTCCAAAAAGGCATTCGCAACTACGACGTTGGGAAAGCCTATCAATATGCGGTCAACACGTGTGAACGTTATGGCAATGGCCCGCGCGGCTTTTCCGTCGGCAATTATGGCTTTTCTGAAACGATGGAATATGCCAACGACGATTGGGACCTGTCGCAATTCGCCGCGTCGCTCGGAAAAAACGACGATGCAAAAAAATACGCGGCGCTTTCGCAAGCTTACACCAATTTGTTTGATCCAAACGCTCCGTGGAGCTATGACGAAAGCGGCAGCGATGCCAATCCAAACTGGAAAGGTTGGTTTCACAGCAAAGATGCCGACGGTCACTGGCTGTCATGGCCGGGGCTGACTTCCGGCCAGGGCGTGGAAGAAGCCAGTGTGTATGAACAGGGCTGGTTTGTGCCGCAAAATGTCCCGGACTTGGTTCAATTGCTCGGCGGCAAAGATTTGTTCATCGCCAAGCTGTCCGATTTTTTTGACCGCACGCCCAACGTCGGCGAATGGAATAATTATTATAACCAGCCAAATGAGCCGGTTCATTTAATTCCGTTTTTATTCAACCGCGCCGGCGCTCCCTGGCTGACGCAAAAATGGGTTCGCATCATTGACAAAGCCTACACCGGTGGGCCGAATGGTTTATGCGGTGACGAAGACGTCGGGCAAATGTCCGCGTGGTTTGTTTTGGCGGC
>JASHZU010000170.1 GCA_030042375.1 Verrucomicrobiia bacterium | reverse complement strand
GCTCTTTCATCGGGAATGCGATTGGAGGCGAAACTGGTGGATGACCTGCTGTGCCACTTCGCGTAACGAGCGCGATTCGGTATTCAACAGGATGTCGGCCTGTTTATAAAACGGCTCGCGCACCGCCAGCAGTTCGCGGATTTTCTTTTGCGGGTCAGAATCGTGGAGCAGGGGACGGTGAGATTGGGTTCTGACACGCTCCCAAATTTTCGCGGGCGAAGCCCAAAGGCAAACAACGAGCGCATGGGTCTTGAGACCGTCTAAATTTTTTGGATTTACCGGCAGGCCACCGCCGGCGGAAATGACGGTTTGCGATTTTGCCGCCAGTTCTGCGACAACCTTTTCCTCCAGCTCGCGAAACGCGGGCTCCCCGCATGTAGCGAAGATTTCAGTAATCGCTTTGCCAGTAGCCGCCTGGATCATTTCGTCGGTGTCCAGATAGTGGAAATGCAATTGCTCCGCCACGAGCCGGCCCACGGACGTTTTGCCCGTGCCCATAAAGCCGATGAGCGCGATATTGACGATGCGGCGGTTGTTTTGCATAGGGCAGTTTGGAAGGAAAAAGGCAGGAAGGGAAAGTTTAATCGCAGCCTTCAACCGGGATTATGCTTTGCTGATACTCGACAATTTCCAATTCCCGCATACATTGTGGCGGTGAAATTGCCGCCGCTCATCCTGGCGTCGGCCTCGCCGCGTCGCGCGGAATTGCTCAGGCAACTCAGATTGGAGTTTGAGGTGATGCCGAGTGACGCGAAGGAGGTTTTTGACGATAACTTGTCGCCGCTGGAATTATGCCAGCTCAACGCGCATCGCAAAGCCCGTGCCATTGCCAAGAAGCATCCGGACGCGCTCGTGATGGGCGCGGACACGCTCGTTTTCCTCGACCACAAAGTTTTCGGCAAGCCACGCGATGCCGCTGAGGCGAAGGAGATGTTGCTGCAATTGCAGGGCCGGACGCACCAGGTGGTCACGGGCGTCAGCCTGATGCATTTGCGCACGTTCCAGGAACGGCTCTTTGCCGCCAGCACGGACGTGGTCTTCCGCCCGCTCACAGCGGAGCAAGTGGATGAGTACCTTGCCAAGATCAATCCGCTCGACAAAGCCGGCGCATACGCCATCCAGGAACACGGCGAACTAATTGTCTCAGAAATTTCCGGCTCGTTCAGCAACGTCGTCGGTTTGCCGGTTGAAAACGTCCAGGCCGAGCTGGCCGCGTGGGAAGAGCCGGTATTACCGTGATGCCTGGAAGCTTGAATCCGGGCGATAAAATTCATTCGCCATGGGCGGCAGACGTTGTTCATTATTAAGACGTGAGTTGGATTTATCGTCATTGCATTCGTCCCGTTTTTTTTGCGCAGGACGCTGAGCGCGCCCACGATTTCACCCTGACAATGCTCTCGTGCTTTAGCCGGGATCCCCTGGATCGCACCATCATCGGCAACCTCTTTTCCGCGCCGGAATTGCCCGTGGAAGCGTTTGGCTTGAGATTTCCCAATCCCGTCGGCCTCGCAGCGGGAATGGACAAATTTGCGGCGGCGGTTCCGATTTGGGAAAAGTTTGGTTTTGGTTTCTGCGAGCTGGGCGGAGTCACCTGGCAGGCGCAGCCGGGCAATCCAGCGCCGCGAATGTTTCGCGCATTGGCCAGTGGCGCGATTGTGAACCGCATGGGCTTCAACAATCCCGGCGCGGAGACATTTGCCCGCAAGCTCGCGGATTGGCAGAGAAGCGGGCGCTGGCCAAAGCATCCCGTTGGCATCAACTTGGGCAAATCAAAAGCGACGCCGTTGGAAAAGGCCGCGGAAGATTACGCCAATTCATTTCGCCTTTTACGCGAGTATGCGGATTTTTTTGTCATCAACATCAGCTCGCCCAACACGCCCGGCTTAAGGCAATTGCAGGACAAAGCAGCGCTAAATGAAATTCTCATAGCGCTACAGGAGGTTCAGAAATCACCGGCTGCTGCTGGCAACCGGCGCCCGGCCATCTTGGTGAAAGTCGCGCCGGATTTAACATTTGAGGCGCTGGATGAAGTGTTGGAAGTGGCCGAGGCGAGAAACATTTCAGGCATCGTCGCCACTAACACGACCACATCCCGCCCCGAAACGAACGACCCGACATTGCAAAAGATTTATTCCGAGACGGGCGGCTTGAGCGGCAGGCCTTTGCGCGCACAGAGCACAGCAATGATTCGCCATATTTTCAGGCAGACCAGCGGACGGCTGCCCATTATTGGAGTCGGCGGCATTTTCAGCGCGGACCATGCTTGGGAAAAAATCGCGGCGGGCGCGACGCTCGTGCAGGTTTATACCGGTTTGGTTTTTGAAGGGCCTGGCCTAATCAAAAAGATTGTGCAAGGTCTGGCGGAGCGAATGAAGAGTGAAGGGGTTCGCAATTTGAAAGAGATCGTTGGAAGCGAAACCAATCGCTAAAGAGACTTCGTTTCGCGTTCAAAAAAATTTTCGAGATTTTAAAATTTCCTGTTGCGTAGATTATAAATTTCTGGTTTATAGCTTATATAGGTTTCGGGTTGGTTCCGTTTTCCTCACCGGAGTTGCTCGTACGAACCTTCGATTGTTTGAAATCATGAGATACGTTATTGCTATATTCATTGCAGCTTTTTTTGCCGGCACTTGTTTTGGAACAACTGCCGAACAGGTTGTTTCCACGAATGCGGTGAAAACCGTTATGAATTCGACCAATCAGTCTGCCAAATGGGATGGTACGGTGACGACGGGCCTTACCGCCACGGCGGGGAATGTTAACAGCGTGCTGGCGACCGGAAAACTGGTGGCCCAAAAGAACGCTAAATGGAACCAATACAATCTGGAAACAGATGGTTCCTACGGCGAAGTCAGCTCTGTTAAAAGCGCCGAAAGTGCACATGGCAGCGCCCAATATAATCATATCTTTATAGACAACAGCTTGTACAGTTACACCCGCGGTGATGCCCTGCACGATGCGATTGCCGACGTGGATTATCGCCTTACCTCAAGCGTGGGAAGCGGTTTGTATTTCATCAAAGACAAGCAAACGACGTTCTCCAGCGAGGCCGGCCCGGCGGTCCAGTATGAAAAATTGGACGGCGAACATCATTTGTATCCTTCGGCGCGCGTGGCAGAAAATTTCGAGCATAAAATTGATGAGCATGCCCGCGTGTGGGAAAACATCGAAGTGATTCCGCCCCTCACCGTCCCGGAGGCGTTTCTGGTCAATGCCGAGGTGGGCGTGGAAACGCCGCTGACACACAAGCTCAGCTTGCAGACATATCTGCAGGATAATTTTGCCAACCAGCCGGCGCCGGGTTACAAGGACAATGACCTCAAGTTGATTAGCGGGCTGGTTTTTAAATTTTAAGCGTAATCTGGTAAATGAAGAGGGTGCGTTCGTTGTCCTAATAGTAAGGAGGACAAGGACAAGTTTATTAACTTTATTTAATTTTTCTTACTTTTTTGTTGCCCAACAGACGCCTCGTTATT
>JASHZU010000024.1 GCA_030042375.1 Verrucomicrobiia bacterium | reverse complement strand
GTCCCCTGGGAATGCTACCATACATCGCACTCAAGGTCTGCTTTTGCGTGAACTTGCTCAGTTCGTAAAAACAGTCCATCGAACCTTCCCGCACAGTAGGCAGGTTCGGGACGGGAATCAGCCAGCCGAAATGGTCCACCGGGCCCTGGTATTTGACCTGCAAAATCATGTCCTCCTGCCCGGCGTCATAAACGATTATGGCCTTTTGCGTAGGCTCGTTGATGTCCTTGTGTTTGTCCCAGACAAATTTTGGCGCAACGAAGATGCCATCGGCCAGGACGCCAGCCGGCAGCGCCGTGGCAAGGAATAAAATCAAAAGAACCGGGTTCGACGTTTTCATAAATCAAGGGCCTGCATTGATTAGACGGCTATCACGGGAAAACACTTCAATTAATGTAACAAACCCGGAAGCGTTTGGTTGCGCGGCGCATTAACCGCGCTCGCGCCAACCCGGCAGAGGGACGAGACAGGTATTCGGGAACGGCAAAACAGAGGCCAGCGCTATTTACGGCGGCGCCACACGCACAACGCTGTCAGGCCCAGGCCCGCCAGCGCGCCGGCAGACGGCTCTGGAGTAATGGCGATACCTTCAGGACCGTCCAAACCCGTAATCAGGGACGCATTGACCGTGGCCCCGGACATGGTGTACTCGCCAATGACGCTGTTCGTATGATTCGAGACAAAAATGTCGTTGCCGGAAATCGCGATGCCATCGGGGCCACTTAACCCGGAAATGAGGGACGCATTGACCGTTGAGCCGTTCAGCCCATATTCGCCGATGGTGCCGGCATATTCATTGCAGACAAAGAGGTTATTGCCCGAAATTGCGATGCCAACGGGTTCATCCAAACCGGTAATCAGCGAGGCATTGACGACCCCGCCGGTGGTCGTGTATTCGCCTATGGTTCCGTTGTCGAAATCCGCGACAAAGATGTCGTTGCCAGAAATCGCGATGCCCCACGGATAAAACAAACCGGTAATCAGCGAGGCGTTGACGACTCCGCCGGTGGTCGTGTATTCACCGATGGTACCGCCGCCGCCCACGCTCGAGACAAACAGGTCGTTACCCGAAATCGTGATACCTTCGGGATCAAGCAACCCGGAAATCAGCGAGGCATTGACGACTCCCCCGGAAGTCGTGTATTCGCCGATTGTGCCCGCGGAATAATTCGCGACAAAGATGTCGCCCCCGGAAATTGCGATGGCATACGGGGTGCCCAACCCTGAAACCAACGAGGAATTGACCGTTGACCCGTCCAGCCCATATTCACCGATAGTGTTGTTGAATTCGTTTGCTACATATAAGTCCTGCGCCTTGAGGGTGATGGCCAGACCACATATCAGGGTTAGGGCGATTCCGGAGATCTTCTTGATAGTTTTCATATTTAGTCATGGTTTTTTGGTTCTCAAACTGCGGCAAAGCTTCAAACGGAAAACTTCTTAAGGTAATTTTTTGACACTCGCTCATTGTGTGCATTTGTCAAATTAGCATCGCCCGTGCCGAAACTAATTCTTCAAATAATCCAACGAAATGAGCATGACATTTTTCTTTTGATGGGGAATGCGTAAAAATTTCACGCCTCTCGCGTGAAATTCACTCTCCGGGCTTTGCATCTCTGCGGCCAATTCAAACCAGGCCTAACGCGAAAGACCACCGCGATGCACAAACAAATAAATCGCGTAGCCAAAGGCAAGGATGCCGATGGCAAAAGCGATGACAGTAACAATGTTCCGGATGGTTTGCGCCTGTTCCATGATGCGCTCGGTCTGTTTTTTTTCATCGGCCATGAATCCGGCGAAGTCCTTGCCCAGAGCCTCGGCGATGGCTTCTTCGTCCTTGAGCTGGAGCGTCAGCCACGCGCCGTCGAATTCATTACGCCACTCGGGAGGCAGGCGGTTAAGAAGATCGGGGCCGGGCGGTCGGAAACCATAATTTTTCCAAAAGGGCGAGCGTTCCTGCGTCCAGAGCCGGAAGACGGTGTGGTTGGCGGCGAGAACCTGGACACGTTCCCAAAAGAGATTGCGCGCGGCGTCAGCCACGGAAAAATCGGTGAAGCCTTCGTTATGCAGAAGCGCGTGCTGCCGCGCCACGCTGAAACCAATCGCGCCCACGAACGCACCCGTGGCGTCCTCGACCACCTGGAATTCCGTGAGCCGCTTCTCCAGATCATCCGCCGGCAGGTTCATCGCCAGCCAAAGCGATTTGAGCTGGGGCAAATCGTCCGTGGTCGCGCGGCGGAGACGAAGGGCTTGCTGGTTCACCATGGCATTTTATGTCTAAGTTAAAAATGTAAAACCAAAAAACAATGTGCCGTCAATGATTTGACCGGGCGGAAAGGAAAAGCTCACGTATATCCCTTATTGTTTCCAACTTCGCCGGTATCCCAGGCAATTTGGCAGTGGGGACAATCCAGCATTACCCGATACCGATTCCAGGGGCCTTCGATTGGATCGCGGCGAAGGACGAGGCGATGGCCACATTCCGGACAACGCCGGCGGCGGTAGTAAAAAAACCTCACCACCGCGAGGGGAATCGCCAGCAAAAGAATATAGAGCACGCCGAGCAGCGGATTTCGTAAGGCAAGCCAAACCACCCATATCCCCAGCAAGGAAAATACGATAGCCAGGACAATCGTCAGGCCTTTCGGTGCGGGAGGTAATGGACGTTCTTCCATGATGCGCGTCTGATGGGATCGAATAATAACTGAAAAGGAAGGCAAAGGAAAGCAAGAGCCGCACCATTAAGAATGAGTGAAATATAATTGTGATGGTGTGTGAGGCAAAAGGGCCTCAACCATAGTAGCCGAGGGCATCGCCCTCGGAACAAGCGTCTAAAAATCTTTGTGCCCTGAAAGGGCAGCCGAAAATAGGACAGGCGTCTTTATCTAGCGGGACACTGCCGTTGCCAAATCGCCTCACGAGCGAGTCATCATTAACCAGTGCACTTAAAATAGAAGTATTGCGGAACTAAGAGATTTCTCGTTCTTGTTCTAAAATCCTCGCCGGTGGGTGAATGCCTGCCGCGTCCCGCTTTGCGGGATGGGTTCTTTGACATTTTGGGAGAGGCAGCGGGAAGCTCCGTCAGGAGCGGCAGATATATAGCCCCGGGATTTATCCCGGGGTAAAAGGCCAAAAATAGATCATTCCATATCCGCGCAACGGGCGAGCCTGCGAGCGTATCCGCTTTGCAGGGCGAAGACGAGTAATCAACCCAAATCACTTGAGCCGCTTGGGAAGCGGCGAAAGGAATTCGTTCCGCCCTGACGGAACGAAGGTCGCAGGGCGACCGAGCGAGCGGGCGCGAGCGAGTCAAACCTTCCTGATCGGAAAACAAACCAAAAACCGACCGATACCGGCCAAAAAATGAATTCTATGGGTGACCGGTCTGGCCATCATCTATCATCCATCAACCATCATCGCTGGCTTTCTAAAGCCTGCTAAAGCCTGGTAAAGGCGGCTAAAGACTAATCAAGGGTTCCCCCTCCCCCCCGGGGGGGTAGGTATCCGGCAGGCAAATATAGGTAATTATAACCAAATATAAGTAAATATAGGGTGTTCCAGAAATAAAAGATTGTTTAAAATCTGTGTCAATCTGTGTCCATCTGTGGCTCGGTCTTCGTTTCAATCCAAAACACTCCCCGCCGAATCCTTCGCCCCAATCTGTTTTCCGCCCCGGAACATTTCTTTGACGCCGCCGGCCTGCCATTTTTGGACCCAATAAAGTGTCGCAAAAACAAAATCGGGCGCGGCGGCGCCTTTGCCGCCCACCAGTTCCGAGCCGCGGCGCACGTTGTCCTGCAGCCACGCCGGCAGCCGCAGATGATACGGGTTGCGCTCCATCTCGCCCGTGTGATGCGAAAGCGCCGCCAGCAAATCGGCCACATCCCCCGCGCTCGACTCGACCATCAAATTGGGCGTGTACAGTTGCCCCCAAAATTCCGTTTCGATGAGCACGGTTTTGAAATCCAGTGGCATGCGCCTTAACGCATCCATCACCAGGAAATGCGAGCCGATGTGCGCGGGATGCCAATCGCGCTCATGCGGAAAGAGAATCGCCCGCGGCCGGTATTTCGTCAGCAACGCCGCCATCGTTTTGATCGCGGCGTTCCAGGCTTGCGCGTCATGCTGGCGGGTGTGCGGGACAATATTTTCCAGGCCGGTATTTTCCAGTTCAAAACCAATCCAGTCGCATGCGTTTTTGAGTTCGACGAGCCGGGCCGGGCGGCGCTCTTTCTTGCTGCCGAGCGTAACGGCCACGTTGACGATGCGCATTCCGGCTTCGCGCATCAACCGCAACGCCAAACCGCCGATGATGCATTCATCATCCGGGTGCGGCGAGACCAGCAGGACGACCGGCGCGTCCGCCGGCAGATTTTTTTTCTTCGGTTGTGCCATCCCGCCCAACGGAAGTGATTTGCCTTTGGCCGTGGCTTCGGCAATAGCGGAAACAAATTTTTGATACGGGTTAATCACGGTGCGCTTTAAGAGCTTCAAGAGCCTAAGTTTTTCAGGAAATTTCTTTCATGCAATCCCCAATTTCGCTGTGTAAAATTTTCGCAATGACAAAACCAACGTTGCTCGTCCTGGCGGCCGGCATGGGCAGCCGCTACGGCGGACTGAAACAAATCGACCCGGTGGGGCCAAACGGCGAGACCATTATTGATTATTCCATTTACGACGCCCTGCGCGGCGGTTTCGGTAAAATCGTTTTCGTGATTCGCCGCGACATCGAGGAGCCGTTCAAAAAAACTATCGGCGCGCGCTTCGAAAAAAAAGCCGCCGTCGAATATGTCTTCCAGGAACTTGATAAATTGCCGCCGGGATTTTCCGTGCCGCCCAATCGCACCAAGCCCTGGGGCACCGGCCAGGCCATTCTCCTGGCGGCGGATGCGATTCGCGAGCCGTTCGCCGCGATTAATGCGGACGATTTCTACGGCGCGAAGTCGTTTCATATTTTAGCGGAGCATTTGCGTTCCGGCAGCGTCGATTTTGCCATGGTCGGTTTCATCCTGCGCAACACGCTTTCGGAATTCGGCAGCGTCGCTCGCGGCGTGTGCCAAATCAACTCCGGCGGCTTTTTAGAAGGCGTGACGGAAATGACCAAAATTGAGCGCGATGCACGCGCGCGTGGACCCGGCGCAAAAACGATTGGACCGCATGGAAAAGTTCTTCCCCTCACCGGCGATGAAACGGTCTCAATGAATATGTGGGGATTCACGCCCGCGTTGTTTGACGAATTGAAGAAACTGTTCGTCGAGTTTTTGACGAAACATGGCGCCGAAGAAAAATCCGAGTTTTATATTCCCGCCGCGGTGAACGACCTCGTCCGCGCCGGGCAGGCGCGGGTAAAAGTTTTGCGCACCCCGGACCCGTGGTTCGGTGTTACTTATCGTGAAGACCGGCCATTTGTCGTCGAAGGCATTCGCAAGTTGATTGCGCGCGGCGATTATCCGGACAAATTGTGACGGACGCGGGAGCATTTCCCCGCGCTTACCGTCCAATGGAGTGCTGTGGAATTTGCCATGACAGATTTCTTGTGCCCGGCGCGACCGAGCCCTCGCGCCTGAACCGTTTCATTGTCCTATGAAAACATTCATTCGAAGCCGTTTCGCGGTCTTAATCCAGACGCTGGCCGTTCTCCTCGGCTCGGCGGCCATCGCCCCGGCCCAGTCTACCTATTTCACCAACAAAGATGCCGCTGAAAAATTCTATGCCGACGGCTCCTATGCCAAAGCGCATGATATTTACGCGGGGATGGACACGGCATCGCTTCCGGCGGGCGAGGCCCGCTGGGTGGCTTTTCGCCTGGCGGACACACAATGGCGCTCCGCCGCCCAGGGCGGCAATCCCGATAATACCGCCATTGATGAGG
>JASHZU010000169.1 GCA_030042375.1 Verrucomicrobiia bacterium | reverse complement strand
CGTTTTATAAAGCGGAACAATTCGTCGAGAAACCGAATTTTGAAAAGGCGCTCGAATATTTGAACAGTGGCCAGTTCCGCTGGAATGCGGGCATGTTCGTTTGGAGTTTTGTCACGGTCACGAACGGCTTGGAAAAGCACCAGCCGGAGATGTTTGCCGCCTGCCAACGATGGTTTAAAGCGGCCAGCAAGCCTGCCAAGCTGGCAAAAGTTTTGGCGAAGGAATATCCGGTCATTAAAAAAGTCTCGATCGATTACGCGCTGATGGAGCACGCGCAGAATGTCATCGTGGCGGACGGCGCGTTTGAGTGGGACGACCTGGGCGCGTGGCCGGCGCTGGCGCGGCATTTGAAGGCCGATGCGGAAGGCAACTGCGCCGTGGCGGATTTCATCCACGTGGATGCCGCACGCAATATTATCTACGACGCGCGCACGAAAAATAAAACGCCGATTACTGTGGTGGGCCTGCGCGATTCGATTTTGGTCCAGACAGATGATGCTGTGCTGCTGGCGCACAAAAGCCAGGCGCAAAAAATCAAGGAACTGGTGCGCAAGCTGGGCGAGGACGGGAAGTTAAAGAAACTCGTTTAGTTATGAGCGCAGAGTCCCAGGTCATGAGTCCGCCGCCTATGGCCCCGGGACTAATTTCGCGCATTGCTCGCTACTTCACCATTTACGGCGCGCTATGGAAAACCTCGGTGACGCGGGAGATGTCGTTCAAAGGGAATTTCATCCTGTGGATCATCGTCGAGTTGCTTTGGTTCGGGCTGCAATTGAGCTTTGTCGGAGTAGTGTTTTCGCAGACCAGCAGCATCGGGACATGGTCGGTGTGGGAAGTGGTGTTGCTGACCGGCGCGAGCAATTTCATCCAGCAGATTTACCAGGCGTTTTTCCTGGTGAACTGCACCAACCTCTCCGAACTGGTTCGCACAGGCAAAATGGATTTCCTGTTGTTGTTGCCGGTCAACACGCGCTTTGTCGTCTCTACGCGGCAGGTGGACATTTCCTCGTTTGCGAACGCCGCGTTTGCCGCGTGCGTCATGGGCTTCGCCGCACATAAATTGCATTTGCATCCCTCGACGGCGCAATTATTCGGTTTTGCGGCATTATGTATCGTGGGGCTGATGATTCATTATTCGCTCATGTTTATGCTGGCGTCCGTGAGTTTCTGGACTGTGCGGGCGCAGGGCATCGTGTGGGGCTATTATAATTTATTCAACATCGCGCGCCTGCCGGATGACGCGTTTCATCGCGGCGCGTTCAAGGCGGTGTTCACGTTTGCGCTGCCGGTGCTGCTGGTTTCCAACGTCCCTGTGCGCGTGCTGGCGGACAAACTGGCCTCGCCCTCGGCGTGTCTGTTGTTGCTGGGACTGGGATTATTTTGGGCATTGGTGTCCCATTGGTTTTGGCGGCTGTCGCTAAAACATTACACGAGCGCCAGCACCTAGAAATGTAAGTCAATGCCGTGAGGCATTGCTCTTCGTGAGTTGCGCGATTTGGTCAAACTTGTCTGTGCCGCCGAAAAGATAATAATATTCCGGCCTGACTTTCGGGAGCAATTCATTGAGTTTGCCCCATTGTTCAGCATAGTAGGCGTAACGGGCATAGTAGGCCATCCGTCCATCGTCATCGGGATTGTTCTGAAAATATTGTTCATAGGCAGAGCTGATGTCATTCCAGACGATTGGTTGTTTCCAGTAATCCATCCGGTCCGTTTCATTCGTGTATTCATGATCAATATCATAATGAGCATCGATGAGGATGAGAGGCACCGATCCGCCCCAATCGGTGTTCGTGACGCATTCGCGCCCAAAATCAACCATATCCTGCTCTGAGCCGTACCATTGGGGCAGGAGATAATTGAGTTTATCGGCGCAGGCGTCGTAATCGTTCGGGTCATCTTTCATGGCGCGGTTGAACCACAATTCCATCCGGTCACGGCCCTTTCCCTGGCCCAGCTCAACACTGATCATAGACTCGGCAATCCGCGCATCAGTCGGATCCAAATCCCAGGCCCGGTTCAATGCCTTTTCAGCCATATTCAGGTTTTCCGCAAAGCTTTTCCAATTATCCTGGGATACCGAATCCGCATAACCATTTCCACGGTATCTCCATGCCACCTGGATGTCAGCCTGGCCTTTTAAAAGCCAGGCGACCGATTCATCCGGCCAGTTGTCAGACAACGATCTTTCAATTTGATCACAATAGTCCTGGTACGCGCTGGCGCCCCCCGGGAGGGTATTAATCGTTTCACTACAGGCATCATAAATTTCATTTGGTGGCATGGTTTTATCATTAAGTGAAGCGACCAGGTTTGTAAGAATATCATCCAACAACTGATATCCTTCGGTGAAATCAACATTTTGGCCGTAACCGTAAGTATAGGTAAATTGCTGATATGCCCGTAACGAGACATAAAACTTACGGATGCCGGGATATTGGCTCTCCTGCATATTGCTTTCGACATCGTCGAACGCGTCTGAAAATGCCCTGGGTGTATTGGTCTGGCTCATGGAACATTTGATATATAAATAGCGGATCATCGGGTCATCGCAGCCGGCATTGATGGCAGCACCGCAATTGGTGGCGATAATTTCTGCCCATGGTTCATCTGGATCAAGGACCAGGGATCGAGAGCGAGCAAATTCTGTCAAGGCTTGTATCGCCGGTTTGTCCCAGGCCTGGTCGGTGTTGCCAATGTCCTGATAAGCCTGGACGAGGGTTTTCATGTTCCAGTCGAGCCGGTTCGTTTGCATGGCTTCAGGAGAGAGCCTTTTTGCAGAATTTGCGCCACACCCAACGAAAAGAAGAGATAAAGCAATCAAGAGCCCGAGGCTTTTTAAATTTGTGTGCTTCACTTCTTTATTAGACCTTGAATAAAACTGGTATGTCAACGGCATAGAATCCATTGATTTTCAGCGGTTTGTGACGGTCTAGTACTAAAATACTATTGTTTTAGAGAGGCAGGATTTTTATTTTTAGCCCGTCACATGAAAAAATCATTCTCGCTGTTTTCTATTGTCGCGTTGTTTTTGCTCCTGCCTGCCGCCAATTCGTTTTCGCAGGACACCAATTCGATTGATCAAACCATTAATACGGCCCTGGTGCCGGCCACCCGCAGCAATCCCACGAACTGGTTCGAGCGCCATGAGGGGTTTGTGCAGGAGGGGAAGAACGAGCAAATTGATTTGCTGTTCATGGGAGATTCCATCACTGATTTCTGGCGGAGAAAAGCGCCGCGTTTCGGCACCAATATCTGGGCCAAATACTACGCGCCGCTCCATGCGGCGGATTTTGGCATTGGCGGTGACCGCACCCAGCATGTCATCTGGCGCATCGACCACGGTGAACTCGACGGACTGCATCCCAAGGCGATTGTGCTGATGATTGGCACCAATAACGGCCGGGATAATTCGCCCGAGCAAATCGCCGATGCCATCAAAGTCATTCTCGATAAAATGCAGGAGAAATGTCCCGACTCAAAAATTTTGCTGCTGGGTGTTTTCCCGCGCAACAAGACCAATGACGTGCCGGCGCAGATTGAAGCCCCGGCCAAGGTAAACGCCATCATTTCTCACTTCGCTGACGGGAATAGGATTGTTTACCTGAACATCAACGACAAGTTTCTCGGGCCGGATGGGAAAGTCCATGATGACATCATGCCTGACTTTTTGCATCCCAATGAACATGGCTACCAGATTTGGGCGGATGCCATGAACCCCACGCTGTACAAGATGATGGGGGTGGAGACGGACAGCAATGGCTTGCCCATAACGGGGAGCGCGGCAGGGCCGTAGTGCTACCGGAGCGGAGCGCGCCGTTTCCTGCTGTCCTGTTCAAATGCTTTGGCGGACCGCGCCAATGTTTCCGGCGTTCCGGCGTGCCATTTTCGCAAACGTAACTTACCGTTTTCTTTTTCCACGCGGATCATGCGTTG
>JASHZU010000168.1 GCA_030042375.1 Verrucomicrobiia bacterium | reverse complement strand
GTTCCGCTCCGGGACCATTCATCGCTCGTGGGCAATTCATTCTGGCCGCTGCCGATGACGACCCAATTGCCCGTGCGAACGAAACGAAACAGGTTTGGCGCCACGTCCTTTTTCAACTCCCAGCCGCCGGGAATGTCCCGCGCGGCAATTTTCGTCCACGATTCCAAAAGACTGCGCAAATTATTCCGCCAAAGCTGCGCTCGATCCGCATCCAAACGAATGGCCAGCGCGTATTCCGGCGAACCCGGCGCATCATGCATTTCAAAAACCCATTCGGATTTCAAAAAATCGTCCAGGAGCGGGCGCAACAGGGCCGAGCCATCACTGGCGCCGGCGGGAAGCTTGTCGTGATACCAAACGGCGGGCACATGGGACAGTTTATCCAGCGTCTGGCTCTCCAGCGCCCGGGCCTGGGGCGAAGAAAACTCATTTTCAAAAGCGATAGAATTGGTGTCGGTGGAAATGTTGTCCCCGCCGGCAAAATGAATCCGCACAATCACACCGGATGGCGATTGGGCAGCGACCTTCAAAACACCCGGGCCGCTCGCCACTACCAGCAGTACTGCCAACAGCAACAATAATTTCTTCATGATGAAAGTGTTATTCTATGCCAGAAAGACTTGCGGGTTTCAAGTTTGGAGTTTGCCGTTATCGCCGTGGCGAACAACGAATGTAACACTTTAAGTCCCTGTCTATCAATGATGTAACACTTCGAAACCACTGTGTAACACTTCATATAACAGGTTAAAGGCCTGATAATCAACAATGTAACACTTGTAACACCTTTCCCGCGATATGCCTATCCATCTGGTTCTTTTTCTTGAAACTTAAAACCTTAAACGGGAGACTTTTCTATGCGCCATTTTTTGAAATATTGGTTGCCGGTTTTATTATGGATGGCAGTCATGTTTACCGCATCAGCTGATCCCAATTCTCACGAGCGTTCCCGGCATATTTTCAGACCCATCCTGTTATGGCTTTTTCCGCACATGACGGACCAGCAGTTCGAAAGCATTCATTGGGTTTTGCGAAAATGCTGTCACCTGGCTGAGTATGCCATTCTGGCCTTGCTGGTTTTCCGCGCGCTTCACCATTCCACAACAAACCTGCCGACCTGGTCTTGGCCGCGCGTCGGCGGGACATTGCTCATCGTTTTCCTTTATGCCTGCAGCGACGAATATCATCAAAGTTTCGTCCCCGGTCGAACCGCGCTCTTTTCCGATGTCTGCATAGACACAGTCGGTGGCACCATTGCCGTGCTCATCCTGTTTATCTGTCACGTCAGTAAGAAACCTAAACCGCAAACCCAGGGATGAAACGGCCCTTTGTTAATGTCGTTTCGTTTTATGCCATTGGACTGTTGCTTGCGGAATTTTTCCAACCGCCCCTTATCGCGCTTATGGGGGCGTCCTTTTTCGTCCTCATTCTTGTTTTTGTCCTAAAACAATTCCGGCCAGTTTTGCTCTGCGCGTTGCTCACGCTCACCGGTTGGACCAATCTGCTCCTCCACACCACCGTCATTTCGCCAAATGACCTGCGCCATCTCATTGGCGACCAAACCGAAATCGCCACTATTCGCGGCACGCTGGTCCAGTCACCGCAAATAAAGCTCTCTGAACGCGGCGATTACGAAACGGAACATTCTCTCACGCAGGTTCGAGCAGCGGAAATTTGCACTGACGACAATTGGCAGCCGGCCGTGGGCGATATCATGGTTTGGACACCGGGAAACCTTGCGGCTAACTTTTTTGCTGGCCAATCCGTGGAAATCAAGGGCGTCATCGCCAGGCCACCGGGGCCTTTGGCTGAGGGCCTTTTCGACGATCGCGCCTATCTCCAAACGCGCGGGATTTTTTATGAGCTGAGGACCCAGTCCACAAACGATTGGCACGTATATGGATCGGGTTTATCTAGTCCGCCACTGGCCAGCCGCTTTCTAGATGGGTCAAAACATGTTCTCGCAACCGGTTTGCCTGAAGACGAGACCTTGCGCTTGCTTTGGGGTATGACACTGGGATGGCGGACGGCGTTTACAGGCGACATCGGGGATCCGTTTTTGCGCGCTGGCACAATGCATTTATTTGCCATCGATGGCCTGCGCATCGCGTTGATTTCTGGAATGCTTGTGGCCCTGCTGCGTGTCATGCACGTCTCGCGTGCCTGGTGCGGCGCAGTCGCCATTCCGGCCATTTGGTTTTACACGGCGGCGACCGGCTGGGAATCGTCTGCCATTCGCGCTTCCGTGATGATGACGGTTGTGCTGGTCGGTTGGGCCTTAAAGCGCCCGAGCGATTTACTAAATTCTCTGGCTGCCGCAGCATTCCTGATTTTGTTATGGGAGCCGCGCCAGCTTTTTGAGGCAAGTTTCCAACTCTCGTTTTTTGTCATGCTTACGATTGGATTGCTGTTGCCTAAGCTAAACGACTTGGCCGACCATCTGCTGAAATACGATCCGCTTTTGCCTGCCGAACTGGTTCCCAAATGGCGCCGGGCGTTGACAGGGACATTGCGAATCCTGGCGCGATATTTTTCTCTTTCGCTGGCCGCGTGGCTTGGGTCCATTCCCTTGAGCGCCCTTTATTTTCATTTGTTCAGTCCCATTTCGCCGGTGGCAAATTTAGTCGCCGTTCCCTTGGGCACATTTGCGCTGATGGCTAATCTTGGAGCGCTCATTTGCGGGACATGGTTTCCGTTTGCCGCGGAATTATTCAATAACGCCGCCTGGTTTTTCATGGCCGCGATGACGGATGTGAGCGAGTGGTTCACTAAAATTCCCGGCTCGTATTTTTACGTTCCGGCGCCGTCGTGGATTTGGATTGGCCTCTATTATGCAGCCCTCGTCGTTGCCTTGAGCGGCTGGTTGAAAATCAGAATTGGACAAATTTCCGCCGCCATCGCCTCGGCCATTATTTTGGCCTTCGGGATTTCGGAATGGGTGCATTCGCAAAATGAAACCGATTTGACAGTTTTGCCCTTGAATGGCGGCCATGCGGTTTTTGTCAGCGGCGCCGGGCAGAAAAATAGCTGGCTGATTGATTGTGGCAACGCCGACGCGGTCAATTTCACGCTTAAGCCATTTCTCCGCGCGCAGGGCGTGAACAAAATCCCGCGCCTGGTCCTGACGGAAGGTGAGGCCCAAAACTGCGGTGGTGCCCGGACGCTGGACGGACTTTTTAACGTCCGCGAATTGTGGACCAGCCCGATCCATTTTCGCTCGGCCATCTACAATCAAAGCGTTGCCGCATTTGAAACGCCTACGGCGCGGCACAGAGTTTTCAAGGATGGCGAAACCAATGGCTGCTGGCAGTTTTTATGGCCGCCTGTATCCAGCGACTTGCCGCGCGCCGATGACAATGCGCTGGTGTTGCTGGGAAATTTTTCCGGCACGAAGATTTTACTGCTTTCTGATTTGAGCCGCGTCGGTCAGAGCGCATTGCTTGCGCAAACGAATGATTTGCGCACGGACATTGTCATTGCCGGTTTGCCGGAGGATGGCGAGCCGCTTTCCGATGCGCTGGCGGATGCCATCCAGCCGCAGGTTATTGTTATTGCGGATTCGGAATTTCCGCCGATGCGCCGCGCCAGCCGAAAATTAAAGGAGCGTTTGGAGCAAAGGACCACGCCAGTTATCTATACCCGCGACTCCGGCGCGGTGAAAATCGTCGTGAACAAAGCCGGGTGGATGCTGGAGACGATGGACGGGCAGAAGTTTCAAGGAAAATGACGCAATCAAATTATTGGCGCCGTCCCTTTTGCGGGAAGGAAACGGAAACATATCGCGCCTGGGGAATCGGAAATTTTTTTACCTCCACGGAAGCGCTGTCCGGTTTGAAGTCAGCCAAAATCATTTCGTGAAGGTCGGCAGCAAGTTTTTCGATAAGCTTCCAGGCTTTGCCTTCACCAAATTTTAAAAGCCGTTGTGAGACGGCGAAGTAATCAATGGTGTCTTCAATCGAATCCGTTTTTGCTGCCTTGGAAAAATCACCTTCCATTTCAATCGTGAGGAGTAGCCGCTGCGGTCTGGCGCGCTCTTCGTCCGGCACGCCCACACGGTAAAACACTTCGAGATCGACGATGGAAATTTTCACAGTTCGATTCAGTGCTTGGCCGCGCGGTGGCGGCCTGTTTGCTTCATTACCGCATCAATCAGAATACGAGTCGGCTTGTTGAGCTTCATTTTTTTCGCTTCGGCCAGCTTTACCCAGCGGAATTCGCGGCCTTCATCATTCAGCTTCACCTTTGGATTTTTGCCGGTGC
>JASHZU010000167.1 GCA_030042375.1 Verrucomicrobiia bacterium | reverse complement strand
TCTGGTGCCGAGGATGGGCGGCGGATTGAATTGACCGCGCTGGTCATTTCAGCAGAGCGATCAAAGATCGTAGAAAGCCGGGTGAGGATGGATTTGAAATCCGGTTCGGCCACGTTTCGGGCGTTCCTGCCATTTTCCACCAACATGTCTCCCAGTTCTCTCGTGGGGGCGACGGTCCGAATCCAGGGGACGGCGGCGACTTCCTTTAGCCGTTCGCTCAGATATCGGCTTTCGGTTTTCGTTTTTATGCCCCGGGATTCGGATTTAATCGTCGATCGTCTTCCCAACATGGCAATCATGCAGGAACCGTTTACGCCATTGGATAGCATCACGCGATATCACGGAAATAATTCCAGCGACCCGAGAATTCGAGTGAGAGGCATAGTGACCTGCCAGCGGCCCGGGGAAGACATTTTCCTCCATGATTCAAACGGCGGACTCCGCGTGGAATATGAAGAGACTAACGTCTTTACGCCCGGCGAAATGGTCGAGGCTGTCGGTTTTCCCGGCACGGAAAATACCCTTCCCGTGCTGGAGGATGCGACGGTGACTAAAACATCCGAATCCGAAAAAACGGTGGTTCCCCAAAATGTTTCCTTTCAAAGCTTTTTTAAAGGCCTCCACCAGGCGGATTTAGTTTCCCTGCAAGGCACGCTGCTGGACCGGTCCTTACTGCCCTGGCCAACGACCAACCGGTTGGTGCATGCCAGCGAAGAAAATCTTTTAACATTGAAGAACGACCAAAACTTTTTTTCTGTCGAAGCTCCGGCTGCCGGGCAATTTGCCGGACTGTCCTCGATTCCCATCGGCAGCACACTCCAGGTTTCCGGCATCTGCCTGTTGGAAGCCGACGAAGGAGGGCACATCACCGGCGTTGAAATTGTGCCGGTAGATGCCTCGAGCATTCGTATTCTGCAACAGCCCGGCTGGTGGACTGCCCGGCGTTTGCTGATTGCGCTGGGCATCCTGCTGGCGATTTTGCTCGCCGGAACGGTCTGGGTGATCACCATTCTTCGAAAAAATGCCCTTTTAAAGACGTCCATTGCCGAAAAGGTCAAGGCCCAGGACGAATTGCAAAAAGCCCACGACCTGCTGGAAACACGGGTGCGGGAAAGGACCCGGGAATGGAAGGTCGAGATGAGCGCGCGCAAAAAAGCGGAGATCATTTTATCCGAGCGCACGCGGCTGGCGCAGGAATTACACGATACACTGCTGCAGGGGTTCACGGGAATTGGACTGAAGATGGAAGCGTTCTGCAACAACCTGCCTTCCGCGCTTGATGGTTCGAAGCAGCAGATGCAGAAAATTCTCAAACAGTCGGATGAATACCTGGACGAAGCCCGCCGCTCCATCTGGCAATTGCGCTCTCCGTCCCTAGAAGTGACCGAAAATTTCAAGGAGGCGCTCCGGAAGGTCAGCATGCGGGCCATCGAAGGGACGGATATCCGGTTGCGGTTTGAGACGGTTGGCGCCTGTTGGGGCCTGGGCCAGGCGGTGGAAGATAATTTTCTGCGCATTTGTGAGGAGGCCATTACGAATGCGGTGAAACATGCCGGCCCCAGCGAGATCGAAGTGACCCTCGAGTGCAATTCCACGGGGTTAAGTTTGCGGATCCGGGACAACGGATGCGGCTTCGATTCGGACCACTTCAACGGATCGAATAACGGTCACTTTGGCCTGGTCGGCATTCGTGAGCGCACGAAATCCATGGGTGGCAAGCTGGCGCTAAGCAGTTGGCCGGGCAAGGGGACCGAAGTGCTGGTTACGGTCCATTGGCCGCCTGAATCCTGATTTGGAAGCAGTCGAATACGACTTTCCGCCGTCAAATTGTCATCGCCTACTAGGTGGAATAGATACAGCATATCGTAAAAAATATATTCGTTATCGTTATCGTTTTCATTTGCGTCTTGCTAACTGTTTTCAATTCATGCATCCTAGTACACCGCTAACCCCTTACGCACAAAAACCATGACCGGCAAAAAATCACTTTTCACAATACTAGTATTCCTGCTGGCGATTGCAGGTTCGCGCGCAGTGACAAATTCTTGGGTCTACTATGGGGCGAATGGACTTCTCAATTACCAGACCTGGGGAGACGGGAACCAAATCATGGATTTTTCTTGGGCGGGCTATATGGGCGGCGGCGTAGCGATCCCGACTAACATCGTAGTGAAAACAAATTTGACCGCCGTTGCGGGCGATAACACGGCGTCAATTCAGGGCGCAATCAATTATGTTTCGAGCCTGCCGCTGAATGCAAACGGTATTCGCGGAGCCGTGCTGTTGGCTCCGGGCACGTTTTCGGTGAGCAACCAGATCAACATCAGCGCCAGCGGTGTGGTGGTGTGGGGTTCGGGTTCGGGCGTTGGCGGAACAATCATCCTAATGACCAACGCCCCCTTCACGCTGTTCAACATTTCCGGTTCCGGCGGGCCTTCACAGGGCGGCGCGGTGGCCATCACGGATCCCTACGTTCCTTCGGGCGCAACGACATTCCACATCGCCACCGGCTCAACAATCATCACCTGGGGCACCAATACCACCATCGCTGCCGATTCGGATGTGTTTACCAATGGAACGCTTCTTTATGCCTATGATTGGGCGGGCAACAATACGACCGTCAACGGCGTTGCCTTCACAGGAACGTCCAGCGCAACCCCGGCGAACGTAAGCGTCAGTGGGATAGGGAACAATTACACCGGCTATACTTCCACCCTGGCTCCGTTCAGTTCATTATCAACGGAGTATCAGAGCATTCTCTCGGGCGGAGAATATGGCGGCGGCGGCGTCACGGCAACGGTGACGCTCAAGAATCTGACTGTGGGGCACGTTTATGCCGTGCAGGTTTGGGTGAGCGATCCCAGAAGCGGAGGTGTGGACGGCCGTACGGAAAATGTGAGCAGCAGTAATACCGTCGTGCTGGCTTACAATGTGCCTCCGCAGGCGGGCGGTGTCGGGCAATATACGATTGGTACCTTCACGGCCACTGCCTCCAGCCAGGCCTTCTCACTCCAAACCACCAATTCAAGCGGTTCGACCCAGTTGAATGCCCTGCTGGTGTCCGATGTCACGACCACGGGTTATCAGCCGACGAATCCGCCAACAACCCCTGGAACGAGTCCTTTCACCGTCGGTGAAACGGTCATGATCAACCGCACCGTCACGACCAATTGGATCAATTACGTCGGGATGACACCAGGAGGTGGGTCAATCCTGACAAATCAAGTTTGGATTGCCCCCGGCACCGTCATCATGACGGACCGCATCATTCAGCAGGCCAACGGAAACCAAATCACGCTGGATGCGCCGCTGACCGATTCGTTTGACACGAACTATCTGGGAATTCCGGGGGGAACGATAGCGCCTTACACCTGGTCGGGCCGCATTTCGCAGGTTGGCCTGGAACATCTCTTCGTCGTGGCCCCCCCGGGCAACAACGGCTACATCACGGCCAGCCTGGGCAACATCATTGACTCGTGGGTGCGTGATATAAATATCCAGGACGGCGTAAATAACTTCAACGTGGATAACAGCGCCAAGCGTTGCACCGTGGATAGTGTCAACATCACCCACACAGTTCCCTTTTCGCCCCCCGACCCGCCGACGGATTTTACTGTGACGGGCACGCAGATTCTCTTGAACAAATGCACGTCGCAAAGCAGCGGCGAGTGGGTGTTTGTGACTCAGGGGGAAGGCACGGGGCCAATCGTGATGTTAAATTTTTACACCACGGGAGACCGGGGGATGGAACCGCATCAACGCTGGACCACTGGACTGCTCTGCGACAATTGTTCGCTGCCGGATTGCCCGTCATCCGAGCAGGGCGTCGCTTTCTTCAACCGTGGCAGTGATGGTTCCGGCCACGGCTGGGACATGGGATGGGGAGTGGAGTGGAACTGCGTAACGCCCTATTTCCTAAATACGGTCGCGGCCGGCACGGAGAATTGGTTCATCGGCGGCACCGGCGAGGAAACCTCCAATGGGCAGGTCAATGGCATTTATAACGAGACGGGCAACATCGTTACGCCGCAGAGCCTCTATCTCGCGCAACTGAAACAACGGCTCGGCCCGGTGGCGCTCCAGAACATCGGTTACCAGGTTTTCACCATGTCGCCTTCGCCTTCGATTGAATCAGTCATGCCTGGCAGTAATATTACAGTCACCATAAATGTTGCCGGAACCAATGGCTTCAGCGACACGATCGGTTTAAGCATCGGCGGCGTGCCGGCTGGTGTGGGCGCGCAGTTGAGCACCAATTCCGTTTCCGGCATCGGCTCGTCCACGCTGAGTCTTTCGATTTCAAATTCCGCCGCGCCGGGCAATTATCAACTCGCCATTAATGGTATTGACGGAAATTTGACGAACACCACGATTGTCAATTTGACCGTGGCGAACTTTTCGCTCTCCGCCACCCCTGCGTCGCAAACCGTCATCGCCGGCGCGACGAACATCACTTACACGGTGACGGCGGAGACCAACGACAGTTTCGCCGGGGCCATATCGTTTGACTCGAGCGTGGCTTCGGGCGCCAGCGCGTCATTCAATCCAGCTTCGTTGAGCGGCGCGGGTACATCTACTTTGACTCTGAATGCTGGCAGCCTGCCTGTTGGCACTGATACGCTGACCATTGCGGGAACCAATGGAAGCGTGGTGGTGGATACCACGGTAAATCTGGTCGTTACTCCCGCCGCACTGGTCTGGACGGGCACGAACACCACCAACCCCAATAACTGGGACTCCGTCTCCTACAATTGGAACAATAGCAATGGCGTCGCTGTCCTTTATAGTCAGGGCGATCTGGTGACCTTCAACGACTCGGCGCCGGGCCCAACGAACATCTACCTCACGACCATCCTGACGCCCGGCAGTTTGACCGTGAGCAACACCGTGCTCGCTTATAATTTGGGTTCCGGCGGCCAGGGCGGCGGTCGCATCAGCGGTACGACCGGGTTGGTCAAGCAGGGAAACAACCTGCTGATTCTTGACGAGAATAACGACAGCGGCAATTACAACGATTTCAGCGGCGGGCTGCTCATCAGCGCGGGAACAGTACAGATGGGCAATGGAGACCAGAACGGCGCCGTGGGCACCGGTCCGGTGACCAATAACGGAGCGCTGGTTTTTGATCGAGTTGACAGCGTAACGGTTCCCGGCGTTATTTCCGGTTCCGGTCCGGTTACGCAGGAAGGTTTGGGTACTGTGACGTTGTCCGCGACCGAAACTTATACCGGGGCGACTATCGTTACGAACGGTACGTTGGCTCTCGATGCCGGCAACAATACCGACAGTGGCATTTATAAAAGCAGCGGCCTGACCATTAATAATGGCGGCACGGTCCAGATCAACATTGATAATTCTCTGACCGGCAACGGTGACAATGCCGTGCCGATAACCATCAATAACGGCGGTACGTTGACGGGGCTTTCCAGCGCCGATAGCGGTGCTGGCACGAGCACCCATGTCCGGGGTTTGTTGACGCTTAACGGTGGTAATCTGGCCATGGCCGGCACGGAGGCTCAGCCCTCATACGGCAACTGGGACTTGGACGGCGGAGTCGCCACCGCTGGCGGACCCAACACCTCGATCATCAGCGCGTATGAAGTTGATCCCAGCAAGAGCGGGGGAACCACTTTCAATATTCCCCAGGGCACAACGAGCAGCGGCATTGATTTAAACGTGACTGGCGGCTTCTTCCACGGCACCTCCGAAGGGGACACCGGCATCATCAAACTCGGCAGCGGCGCCCTGGAGCTTTCCGGCACCAACAGCTATACGGGCAATACCTTTGTCGATGCCGGCAAGCTGGTGCTGAGCGGTTCGGGCAACGTCAACAGCAGCGCGCTGGTCGCCGTCAGCGGCGCTACGCTTGATATCTCCGGTTTGGCCGGCGCCGCCTCCAACTCTCAATTTTCGCTGACCAACGCTACGCTGGTGCTGGGCATTCCGGCGGCGGGGAGTACCAACGAGATGACGAGCACGCTGAACCTGGGCGGCGCCACCAATGTCGTCAATATCGTCTCGCTGCCGGCCATTACCACCCTCCCACAGATATTCCATTTGATTAGTTATACGGCACTTAATGGGGCGTTTAATGTCGGATTGGGCTCGGTGCCCTCGCTGCCCTCGGGCAGCACGGCTGATGTAACCAGTGAGAATGATTTTATTGATTTGGTGATTGCTCCCAGCAATGGCGTGGCGACTTTGGCCTGGACGGGGACCGATCCAGGCAATCCGAATAACTGGGACGTAGGCATTTCCTATAACTGGCAGACCAACGGTGTCGCCACGACCTACAGCCAGGGTGCAACGGTGAGATTTGACGACACGGCGACGGGCCAGACGAACATTAATTTGATGACGCTGTTGACACCCTTCAGCGTGACGGTGAGCAACAGTGTGCTGGCCTACAACCTGGGAAACGGCGGGACGGGCAGCGGGCGCATTAGCGGATCGGCAGGCCTGACCAAGCAGGGGACCAACGTGTTGATTCTCGATGAAGCCAACAGCAGCGGCAATTACAATGACTTCAGCGGCGGGTTGACGATCAGCGCGGGTACGGTGCAGGTGGGCAACAGCGACCGCAACGGAGCTGTGGGTAGCGGCGCAGTCAACGATAGCGGCGCGTTGGTCTTTGATCGCGTGGACAATATAACCAATGCGAATGTGATTTCCGGAACCGGTTCATTGGCACAGGAGGGCACGGGAGTGCTGACGTTAAGCGGAGCTAACAGTTACTCGGGCACGACGTTGATCCAGAACGGCACGGTGCGAGTGGGCACCAACTCGGCGTTCGGCCCGGTCAGCGGCGGGGCGGTTACTATCACCAACGACGGCACAATGGACATTGGCGAGCCGAGCTTTGGCAACCAAAGCTTTATCCTGGGCCTCAAACAGATTTATGTCTCGGGCTGGGGCGTCAGCAGCAACGGCGCGATCATCAATAGCAGCACCAACTGGCAATACGCCAATAGCAACCTGCTATTGGTAACGATGCAGGGCGATACGGCCATTGGCGGTGCGGGCCAGGCCACCCCGGGCAATGGGAACACTGGCGGACGCTGGGATTTGCGGGGAACGAGCACCCAGGCGGCAATGTTGAGCACGGGCGGCCATCCCTACAACCTGTTCAAGATGGGCGGCAATCAGATCGTGCTTGTGGATGCGACCGTGGACCCGAACCTGGCGAACATTGATGTGCGGCAGGGTTTCCTGGAAGTGCAAGGATTTACGACACTGGGCAACACATCCAGCAACCTGACCGTGGAAACCGGGGCGACCTTTGGGTCGTTCCAGGGCACGAACCTGAACAAGAATTTCGTCCTGAACGGGAACGGCCTGACCTACACCATCTTCACCGAGGGCGCTTCGAATGCGCTGGTTGGGCCAGTGGTGCTCAACAGCGGCAACTGCGTTTTCGGCGGATCGAAAAACCTGGCGCTGTCCAATTCGGTGAGCGGGAACGCGAACCTGGTGGTGAGCAATAGCACCGGGACGGTGCTGTTCCTGGCGGGCACCAATACGTACAGCGGGAACACGCTGGTATTGGAAGGCACGCTGGCGTTGGCGGGGAACGGTTCCATCTCCAACAGTCAGGTCATCACGGTCGGCTCCGGCGCGTTGCTGGACGCCAGCCAGCGGACCGGCGGGACTTTGACGTTGGCTTCAGGCCAGACGCTGACAGGCAACGGCGCGGTGAAAGGCAATGTCGTGGCCGGCAGCGGATCGACCTTTGAGCCGGGCGTGGGGATTGGGACGCTGGTATTGAGCAATAACCTAACGCTCAACGGCGGCAGTACGATGCTTATCGCCATCAACAAATCACTTTCACCGTCCAACTCAATGGCGCAAATCACGGGCGCGGTGACGTATGGCGGCACGCTGATGATTACGAACCTGGGAGCGCAGGCGTTCGCGGCGGGAGACAGTTTCAAACTGTTCAATGCCTCATCGTATTCCGGCGCTTTCGCGTCCGTTGTCCCGGCCATCCCGGGCATCAACCTGGCCTGGAACACAAACACATTGAGCAGCGGTGTGTTGAGTGTCGTGGCCTTGCCCACGCCATCGCCGCAAATTGTGACGACAGTTATGAGCGGGAATAATTTCATCTTCAGCGGCAGCAATGGCGTGCCGGGCTGGCCGTATTGGGTGTTGAGCTCCTCCAATTTGAGCCTCCCGATTTCTGAATGGACGATTGTTTCGACCAATTCTTTCGACGGCAGCGGGAATTTTATCTTTACCAACCCGGCCAATCTGAATCTCCCGCAAACTTTCTACATTTTGGAGATACCGTAGTTTGTTCCGCGTTAAATCGTCATCGCATCGAAGCCGCCGTCCACGACGGTTTCGGTGCCGGTCATGAAGCTGCCGGCGTCCGAGGCCAGCAGGAGCGCGGCGCCGATGAGCTCATGGGCTTCGCCGAAACGGTTCATGGGAGTTTTGGCGAGGATGGT
This sequence comes from Verrucomicrobiia bacterium, assembly GCA_030042375.1. The sequence goes on along the minus strand of JASHZU010000167.1, from coordinate 86 downwards.
TTTCACGCGGTCCGGGTTTAACACTTTGCGGTTTTGTTCCGCCGGGAAAAAGCCGGGCACGAGGATGTTCACGCGCACGCCTTTGG
>JASHZU010000166.1 GCA_030042375.1 Verrucomicrobiia bacterium | reverse complement strand
CAACATTTCGTGATACTTTTGTGCTTGTTAAAACGTCTAATCTGCGAGACATGTGAAGTTGTGAGAGGGATTGTCCAGGTTCTGTTTGGGTTGGTCTTGTTGGCCGCCGTTTCGACGACCAAAGCAGACGTCCCGGTCTTTGGGAATTCTCCTAATGGCGAAGATGGATTTGGCCTTATCTATGGTTCTCCGAATCCAATCTCCGGAGGAGCAGTTGAGTTTACTCCCGCGGAAAATATTGAAATAAGCAGCGTAAGCCTTTGGCTGATCGGTTATACGGGCCAATCCGGCCAGTCCATCTCGGCGAGTATTTGGTCCACCAGCAATGGTTCTCCGTTCGCGCCGTATCTTTATCTTAATACATGCTCTCCCAATAATGGTTCTCTCGCTCAATTTAATTTTTCCAACCCGGATTCAGGTTCGATCACCCTTTGGGCAAATACGGCGTATTGGCTGGTAGTTCAACCCGGAGGACAACCTGGTGGAAATACTCAGGCTGGCTGGGTCGGCGGGGGAACCCCGGGGGGAGATGCCTTATATGGCGGGTCGGATTTATATAATATTGCCCCGGGTGAATCATTTGAGCCCAGTACGGTTATGCCCGCATTCACCATAAATATCGTTCCCGAGCCGAGTTATGCGGCATTTGCGTCTCTTCAACTTCTTTTGTGGGTTGGCTACATTTTCCGCAAAAGCCGAAAAGGCTGTCTTGGTCTCAAATCTGAATAACCGTAGCCCAAAACTGCATAGATTTATCCCTGCCATTATGGGAAATAAGATGCAGTGAAAATAACCGCCTCATTTGTTACCGGGTTAATTCTGATTTCTTGTTTGGTTGCCAAAGCCGATTCTTCGGTGTTTGGTAATTCGCCCAACGGCAACGGAACCGCTTTTAGCCTTGATACTTACGGCCAGCTTTCCCTGTCAGGCGGCGCTGTGGAATTCACGCCGGACGCAAATATTGAGCTGAGCAGTGTAAGCTTGTGGTTGACCGGTTACACTGGCCAATCCGGCCAGACCATCGACGTCAGCATTTGGGACAACAGCTCTGGCACTTCCGGCAGTCATCCCTGGGCGCCGGTGATTAGCCTCAGTTCGGCCTCGCCCAATAACGGCTCGCTCGCTGAATTTAATTTTTCATCCCCGTCGGCCAATCCCTATAACGACCCATCCGGTTCTACAGTGCTCTCCGCGAACACTGAGTATTGGCTCGTTGTGACCGCAGGCGCGCAAGCCAGCAGTTGCATGACCGATGCCAGCTGGGTCAATGGCCTAACGCCGACGGGAAACGCAATTTTTGATGCCTCGGAAACTTACAACGTCAATGGCAGTTCGTTTGATCCCAGCACAGCGATGCCGGCCTTCAGCATCAACTCCGATTCGCCTTCCATCGACCCCGTGCCGGAACCGGGTTCCACCTCCATCATGAGTTTGGGGATGCTGCTCGGGATGGCTGGCTGGCTTTGGAAACGCCATAAAGAGAATTCAAAAAAATTGGCGCCAGTGAAAAGCACGGAACGCTCCCGGGTGCGCTCGTGCAAAAAATAATTGTTCGTTCAATGCCGTTTCTTATTTCGGCATTTCATGATACGGCAATCCCCTTTGATAAAGGCCCAATGCCTTTTTCCCTTCGGACTGGTCCTCATCAGACAAACCTCCCAGCGCTTGTTCTTCCCATTTTATCGCTTCTTTGAAGTTGCCGTTTTCCGCATAGGCGGCCGCCAGGGTATCAATGCACGACGCGTCTTTCCACTGGCTCAATTCACATGCTTTTGTCGCATATTTCACGGCCTTTGCGCCATTGCGGAATTTGGCTTCCGGGCATACTGCCAGCAGCCAGGCAAAATTATTATATCCCCACGGTGAAGCCGGATCCATGCTGATGGACCGCTCGTAATCTTCCAGTGCGCCGCGATAATTCCCCGTCTCACTTCGGCACCAGCCCCGGTAACTATACGCCGAAGCGTCATGCGGATAGGCGGCCAGGAAGACATCCAAATCCGGAATCGCTTTCGCATAATTCTTGGTGTCTACCAAAACCATGGCCCGGGCGTAGTAGGCAATCGGATCATCAGGGTCCAGTTCGATGGCCCGGTCAAAATCAGCGATGGCCTCCTTATTATCTCCTTCCCCCTTGTAAGCCTCTCCCAGCTCCTGATAGGCCCCCGGTAAATCGGGATTTAAGGAAAGGGCCGTTTCACAATCCAAAATCCCCAGCCCATAGGATCCCTCTAAAATAAAGACGCGCGCCCTGCCGATATAACCACGCGGGTTTGAGGGCGCCAGTCGCACCACCTCGTTATAATCCTCGATCGAACGGTTATCGTTCGTCACGAGGGAATAGACATAGCCTCGCAGCATCAGCACGGCAATATTCGTCTGGAGCGACAGCGATCGGGTAAAATCCGTTATGGAGCGGTCGTACTGTTCCTCATTCATATAACACACTCCCCGAAAATAGTAGGCATCGTTGTAGTTGGTATTGAGGGCCAATGCCCGGCTAAAATCGGTTATTGCTTTGGGGTACTCGGTCGTTCCCATGTAGGAAAGGCCACGGTAATAATAAGCGCCCAGATAATTGGTGTTGAGCTGGATGGCGCGGCTAAAGGATTCGATGGCATGGCTATAATCTCCTTTCTGGAACTCCGCAATTCCCTTCGCTCCTAGATTTTTAGACTCATCCGCCCGGCATACTGCGGAGGCACAGCACAAGGCGATGAGGATTGAAAACAAAATTTTCACGCGTCAGGAAGATTAGACACGTTTCCGGCAGCCTCGGCAATCAATTCCAAATGGATTGCCGCCGGTTTCGATTGGCTGTGTGCCTAAGGGTTGAATCTCCAAACTCGTCCTATTTCTTCAAATCTTTTTCGTCGTCGTTGGGGTTGGCATTTAGAGAATTAAGGTCGAACTCGTCTTCTTTTTCAAAGCTCTTGACCAGGTGAGTGACCATCCACGCTCCATACGACAAAACGATGACTACCGGGATCAGGCCTTCGACCACGGCGTAGCCATGCTGGCCGGACAAGGAAAGCAAAGGGAAAATAAGCCACCATACGCCGGGCAAAACCAGGGCGAGGGAACCTTTTACTTTGTCTTTGCGTGACGCCCGGGGATGGTTTTCCGGCGGCCAGATTTTGTGCCAAAAATACACCGAGCTCACAATACCTATAAACACCCATGCCACGATAAGCCAACGCCATTGGAAAGACAGGTTGCCATTGGACTGCCGGACAAAACCCGCCAGCCAGCCATACGCCACCGCCAGGCTCAACGCCGTGAAGAAGGTGAGCATGCGCCGGAAACGAAGATCATTGGCAGACGACGACCCGGAGGTTTGCGATTGGGGGTCTATAGCCATAATTTTTCTCGTCTTTTTAGTAAGCCGTGAAGTTATGTTCGCTATCGGCGTGGGCGGACACTTTTCGTTGGGAAAAATTCAATACCCACGAGGCAATCGCCGATGTGTTTAATGGCATCGGCAGCCGGCGAAACATCGACGGAAGACTATAAAACTTCCGGTGAATTTCCTGAACGTCCTGTTCCAATTCCCTCGGTGTGCAAAAGAGCGGCTTGATGTGGCAGGGCTGCCCCGGCCAGCGCCCGATGCCTGGCTCATCAATAATTCGGTCCTGTTGCCGCATCCGGTCATAAAATGAAGTGCCTTTGTCCGGCGTCAATAGATTGAAATAAGCCACCGGGACTTTTTCATCCTCCAGGAAGCGCAATGTGTTCGGGAAAACCTCCCGTGTTTCAGTATCCCAGCCGAAGATAAAGTTCAACGAGAAGCTGATGCCCCGTTTACGAAGGTCAGCTAAAACAGCATGGTAACGCTCCGTTTTGTTTTGCCCTTTGCGCATGCTGGCAATCGTCTGGCCATCAATACTCTCCATGCCGATGTTGACATGCAACAGGCCGCTCCGCTGGGCCAGATCCAGGAATTCTTTGTCGTAACAAAGGTTCATGGACCATAACGTGGACCAGCGCAGCTTCATGGGAATGATCGCCTCCATCAGTTCCATCGCGTGCTTGCGCTTGATGCCAAAATTGCTTTCCGCAAAGAAAATATTGCGCGAGGGAATTTGTTTGAGTTCCTCCACTACGTCGGACACCGGCCGCACGCGAAAACCGCCGCCCAGGTACAGGCGTTCCGAGCAAAATTCGCAGGCCAGGGGGCATCCGCGCGTGGCCTGCACCGCGAAAGTCTTCATGAGCCCGTACGGACGAAGGTCCATGAGATCATAACGCGGCATGGGAAATTTGCTTAGGTCCTTGATTTGCGGAGCATGGTACAGGGGCTTGAGACGCCCGGCCTCGGCGTCCGCCAGCATCATGGGCCAGAGCGCCTCGGCTTCGCCCACTCCTACGGCATCACAGTGTTCTTGCGCTTCCTGGGCAAAGAAATAAACGTGTGGTCCGCCAAAAATGACCTTGCGCCCGCGTTTGCGAAATTCCCTCGCCAAATCGTAGGCGCGATAGGAACTCAACGTCCACGTCGTAATGGCAACCAAATCTGCCGGGGTGTCGAAATCAACTGGTTGCACCATTTCATCCACCACTTTGACCTCCCAGCCTGCCGGCGTTAGCGCGGCCAGGTAGGGTAAAACGAGGGGAACCAATTGCCGATGACGGGTGCTAACCGGGCTGCGATCCTCGGGCGACCGATAAAACGACGGTTGAATGATTAATAGTTTCGAAGCCATATTTTCCTTTCAAACATGTTTCAATTCTTAATCGTCATTTACACATGACCTCCTGTCCCGCGCATGACCGCACGGGGCCTGCCTTAAACTTTACTCTATTAGAATCCCACTCTTTTGCAAGTGTTTTTCAACGAACAACACTATCGAGTGGTTTGGGAACACCCCTTTGAGAAACGGAGAGTAAGAGATAACGAAAACAATCAAGCCGTGCTTGCATGTAAGAATTACAGCCGCAATGAGTTGGATATAATGGTGCGCGCGAGAGGACTTGAACCTCTAATCCTTTCGGAACCGGATCCTAAGTCCGGCGCGTCTGCCAGTTCCGCCACGCGCGCGCGCTGAACAAATTGCGTTACCTCGCGGCGAAGCTCAAGCCGTTTTCCAGGTACTTGAGACCTTGAAAGGCTTTTACGCCGGCTGCATTTCGCCCTTGAGAATCCAGTCGTAGCCCCGCGCTTCCAGTTCCTGCGCCAGGCCTTTGCCTCCGGATTTTACGATACGGCCGTCCACGAGCACATGGACAAAATCCGGCACGATGTAATTGAGCAGCCGCTGGTAATGCGTGATGACCAATTGCGCGTTTTCCCGCGTCTTCAATTTGTTGACGCCGTGGGAAACCACTTTCAACGCGTCAATGTCCAGGCCCGAATCCGTTTCGTCCAGGATCGCCAGTTTGGGTTCCAACACCGCCATCTGGAAAATCTCGTTGCGCTTCTTTTCGCCGCCGGAAAAACCCTCGTTCACGGAACGCTTGAGCAAATCTTCGTTCAACTCCAGCAGTTTGATTTTGTCTTTCACGAGGTTTAGAAATTCAATCGCGTCCAGTTCCTGCTCGCCTTTGGCTTTGCGGATTTCATTTAACGCGGCTTTCAAAAAATACGTGCTGTTCACGCCAGGAATTTCAACCGGATATTGGAATGCCAAGAAAACACCTTCGCGGGCGCGTTCCTCGGGGTCCAGCTCCAACAGGTCTTTGCCGTTATAAATCACTTCGCCGCCGGTGACGTCGTAGCCATCGCGGCCCGCCAGCACAGCGGCCAGCGTGCTCTTGCCGGAGCCGTTCGGCCCCATCACGGCATGCACTTCGCCCGGCCCAATGGACAGGCTCACGCCTTTGAGGATTTGTTTGCCCTCGACGCCCGCCGAGAGGTTCTTAATTTCAAGTATTGGTTTGCTCATTTTTTATAAATTCATTTTAGCGATGGGTTGGACCCGTACACGAATTACACTAATTAACACGAAATTAATTAGTGAAAATTCGTGAAATCCGTGTCTAAAAATTAGCCCACGCTCCCTTCGAGACTTACGCCCAAAAGTTTCTGCGCTTCCACGGCGAATTCCATCGGCAGCTCCTTGAACACTTCCTTGCAAAAGCCGTTCACAATCATGTTCACCGCGTCCTGCGTGGCCAGACCGCGCTGGTTACAATAGAAAATTTGGTCTTCGCCAATCTTCGAAGTCGTCGCTTCGTGCTCCACGCTGCCCGTTGTGTTTTTTACTTCGATGTAGGGGAACGTATGCGCGCCGCATTTATTGCCGATGAGCATGGAATCGCACTGGGAAAAATTGCGCGCATTCGCCGCGCTCTTTTTGATTTCCACCAAGCCACGATAGCTGTTCTGTCCGCGTCCGGCGGAGATGCCCTTCGACACAATCGTGCTCTTCGTGTTTTTGCCGATGTGCACCATCTTCGTGCCGGTATCGGCCTGCTGCATGTTGTTGACCACGGCGACGGAATAAAATTCGCCCTTGGAATTGTCGCCCAACAAAATGCAGCTCGGATATTTCCAGGTGATGGCCGAGCCGGTCTCGACCTGCGTCCAGGAAATCTTCGAGTTTTTGCCTTTGCACAAACCGCGCTTGGTCACGAAATTGTAGATGCCACCACGTCCATTCTCATCGCCCGGGTACCAATTTTGCACCGTGCTGTATTTGATTTCCGCGTT
>JASHZU010000165.1 GCA_030042375.1 Verrucomicrobiia bacterium | reverse complement strand
AACAGGGGTTGATTCAGATCGTGCGCGATTTCTGCGATCACTCCAATGCCGCCTGCGACGGCTGTAAATTTCCTGAATTGGTGCGCGATTGGACGGCGGCCAGCCCCGGCAGGAAGCTTTGAACGCCTCCTACTTTACTTCGAGGTTCGCAAACGGATTATTGGAAAAACCGCCGGCGGGCTTATGCCCCGCGGAATGAGGCGCGGTTGAAACGTGATTTTTTTCTTTTTCCTTTGGAGCTGCGCTGGCCGCCGACTCGGCATGTTTTTGCGGCGCGCCCGGCTCGTCTATTTTGTGCGGATTTTTCGCCCGTTTATTCCGGGGCAAAGGCGTAATCATGACTACGATATTGCGGCCATTGAGCTTGGGTTCAAAATCCGGATGGCCGTAAGGTGTAACCTGGCTCAAAAATTTTCGGATGACTTCGAAGCCGATTTCCGTGTGCGCCATTTCACGGCCGCGGAATTTGAGCGCCACTTTCACCTTCATGTCCTCGCAAAGAAAATCCACGGCATGGGTCAGTTTGATGCCCAAATCATGCGGGTCAATGCGCGGACTGAGTTGGATTTCCTTGACCGTGGAGGCGTGCTGGTGTTTGCGCGACTCTTTTTCCTTCTTGGCTTGTTCGTAACGGAACTTGCCGATTTGCACCAGGCGGCACACCGGCGGATTGGCCGTGGGCGAAATTTCCACCAGGTCCACGCCCTGCTGGCGGGCCAGCAGCAATGCGTCGTTCAACAGCAAAATGCCAAGATTTTTGTCCTGTCCGTCAATAACCCGGACTTCGCGGGCACGAATTTTGCCGTTAACCCGAAGATGCGCGGCGGAGGAGGCGTTGCGTGAAGAAAAAGGGCGGCTCAAGACACCCTCGTTGGTTGTGGCATGACTCTCAAATGTATCATCAAATTAATCGCACAAGGAGCTTAGCATTTGTTGGGGAATATGCAAGCAAAATCGTCTGTTCAAACGGGCCGGGGATTCAAAAAACCGCCAAAATCAGTCCGGATGGCGAAACAATCGCTGCCGGTTTTTCAATAAATACCAAACGATAATGACATTCAAGGCCAGGACGATAAGCAGGCCAATTTTCGGGTGGGCAAACAAATGCGGAGCTGGTGGCTGTTCGACTGGTAATCCCCTGTGGGGAGGCCGGGTCAATTCGAATATCTCAATAGGAATAAAAAATGCCGATTCGCCAATGGTCAGCCAGATGGCCCACTTGGCACGAAGGGCCAGCCCCGTGCCGCCAATCAACAAAAAGATTCCATAAAGAAAGAGAGCCAGCGCGGTGCCGCGGACGTCCCCCGGCTGGACGTTCGCCAGTGATTCGCCGATGTTGCGGAAAAAGCTGTGTTCCGGGTCAATCCGCACCCATTCGAGGAACCGGTCAAAATATTCCTGTAAATCTTTTCCGGCCAGCGAATAAAGGCTCCATGCAATCAGCAACAGGGTTACCCCTTTCGCCAATTTGCAAATCGCGATAAAATACAGGGTCGGCGCGGCATTTTTCCCGGCGGCCTTTTTTGGGTCCGTATCCATTAACGAATCTTAGACAATAAAAACGGCAAAAGTTCAGAGATTTTGAGCCGTTCCTGTTTCATCGTATCGCGGTCCCGCAATGTCACAGTGTCCTTCAGGTCGTCCCCTTTCTCTCCGAGCGTATCAAAATCAATTGTCAGGCAGAATGGCGTGCCGACTTCGTCCTGGCGGCGGTATCGCCGGCCAATCGCGCCGGCTTCGTCGTAGAAAACGTTCATGTGCGGCCGCAGCAAATCGCGCACGGCTTTGGCCTTGGCCACCAGTTCCGGCTTGTTTTTGAGCAATGGAAAAACCGCCACCTTGACCGGCGCGATGCACGGCGCAAAACGCAGCACGACGCGCGTTTCCATTTTTCCTTTTTCGTCAGGCGCTTCGTCTTCGCTATAGGCGTTGCAAATCAGCGCCAGGATGAGGCGGTCCACCCCCGCGCTCGGTTCAATTACGTGCGGAATGTATTGTCCCTTGGCCAGGCCGTTGGCGTCTTCCATCGCATTTTTGGCGGCCAGCTCATCCGCCATGCCGGTTTTCACCAGGTATTTTTTTCGGTTCTCATAGTAGCGGCGCCATAATTCGTCCTGCTTTTCCTTTGGCAATTTTTCCCAGGCCGCTTTCAATTCATCATCGAACACGCCCATTGGCTTGCCGGAAAAACGCGCATGCTGGGACAAATCAAAATCGCTGCGCGCCGCGATACCTTCCAATTCCTGCGTGCCGAAGGGAAACTTGAACAAAATGTCCACCGTGGCGCGCGCGTAATGCGCCAATTCCTCCGGCTTTTGCCAATATTCCTCCAGCGTGGTTCGCGGCAGGCCGATGTCTCCGTAGAATTTGATCCGTTCCTCAACCCAATATTGGTGCCACAATTGCCAACCCCAATTTGCCTGTGGCTCGCCCGGATGCTCTTTGGAAGCCGGCGCGGCCACCGAATTTGAAATTGCCTCGACCGCTTCGTCCGGCTTGATAAAAAATTCCAATTCCATCTGCTCGAACTCACGCGAACGGAAGGTGAAGTTGCGCGGAGTCACTTCGTTGCGGAAAGCTTTGCCGATTTGAGCAATGCCAAACGGGACTTTTTGGCGCGAGGTTTCCAGGACATTTTTGAACTGGGCGAAAATGGCCTGGGCGGTTTCAGGTCGGAGATAAGCCTCTTCCGCTGGTTCAGATGCACCGATGAAAGTTTTGAACATCAAATTAAACGGACGCGGTTCAGTAAGCAGCGAACCGTTTTCAGGGTTGAACCGCCGTGAATTCTCAACTTTTTCAGTTTGTTCATCTAGCAGAGCAATGTTTTCAAAATTTCCCAAACCCCGTTGGGCGTAGAACTGTTGCGCAGTCCTACGAGCGCTTGCTGGTGGCTTACCTGCTAACAGGAGCACTGAATATTTCTCGTAAACGGTTTTTTGAACCACTTCATTTCTTGCTCCGGCATAATGGTAAACAGTGCCGCTTTGTGGCTCGATTTGGTCTGCACGAAATCGCTTTTTTGTCAGCAGGCAATCGCACATTGGATCGCTAAACGTATCGACATGTCCGCTGGCTTTCCAGATTTGCGGGGACATGATGATGGTAGCCTCCAAGCCCACAACATCCTCGCGCTGGCGGGTCATAATGTTCCACCAGGTTTCCTTGACGTTGCGCTTGAGTTCCGCGCCGAGGGGGCCGTAATCCCAAAAACCGTTGATGCCCCCGTAGATTTCGGAGGATTGAAAAATGAATCCGCGCCGTTTGCATAACGACACGATTTTTTCCATGAGTGGATTATCTTTTGGCTCGGACATGAACCGGCAGTTTCAGCTTTCAGGGCGTTATTTTCAAGTTCAGAGTGGCACTGGAAGGAGCGAGAGAAACCGCCGACTAAACCGCCAATGCGTGAATCTCACGCATGATGCGTGAAAAATTCGCGCAAAACGAATCTGTGCTAAAAAAAAATTGCGGATTTAAAGGGGTTTTTCAAAAAAATTGGATTGGCACTGGCAGTGCTAAAGGGATTTTCAGAATTGTTGACAGCTTCGACCTCGCAGACGTTGGCCGGCTCGTCAGCCAAAAAAATAAAACAAACTAAAAGAACCGTATGAAAAGAATCCTGAGAAAGAAACGAGCGTTTACGCTGATTGAATTGCTGGTGGTGATTGCGATCATCGCCATTCTGGCGGCGATGTTGCTGCCGGTGCTGGCGGCGGCCAAGCGGCGGGCGCAGCGCATCAACTGCGTGAGCAACCTCAAGCAGGTCAATTTGGCCTTCCGCATCTGGGAAGGGGACAACAACA
>JASHZU010000164.1 GCA_030042375.1 Verrucomicrobiia bacterium | reverse complement strand
AGCCAGGATTTTCAGGCGTTCCATGTGGTTATATTAAATGAGGTAGCGGACCAACTATGCCACAATTTCGCTCCAACAGCGACGGCTTTTAGTACATTTACGAGGAAACAAACGTTCTAAAACGTTGTACCCCACTGTCACTGGCCCTCAATTTCCGGCGCGCCAGTAAACTCTAATACAATGGTTGAGGAGATCGGGTCCGGCGCGGTTTTGGGAATGGAGATGGTGACGCTGCTGTCGTTGGTCACGGTCTTTAGCTTTAGATACATTCCCAGCCAGTTGGTTTGCAGCAAATGGGCCTCGGCGACATGGTTTTTGAGGCCGGGAATCACCAGCTTACCGTCCATTGGCCAGTTCCAGACGTGGATGTAGAGCAAGGTTTTGTCGCCCACAGTTTTTTCCGTGCAACGACCCCAGGGGAAGGGATGGCCGAACGGGCTGGCGGTGGTGCCGTAAATGGCTTCACCATTGACATCCATCCATTTTCCAATCTCCTGGAGACGCTCCACTTCCGGCTGCGGAATTTCACCGGTACTGTCCGGGCCGACGTTGAGCAAATAATTTCCGCCCTTGCTGGCGATATCGATAAGGTTGTGAATGAGGGTGGCGGTGCTCTTAAAATTATGGTCGGTGGATTTGTATCCCCATGTGCCGTTGATGGTCATGCACGTTTCCCAATCGCCGGGCAGGCCGTTGGTGGGGATTTTTTGCTCAGGCGTTTCGTAATCCCCCGTGGAATGATCCTCATCCAGCCGATTGTTGGTGATGATGTCCGGTTTCATTTTGAGCAATGGCAAAAGTTTTGCCACGCGGTCGGGTGTCATTTCATAGGGAGTATCCCACCACAAGACCGCCGGAGTATCTGGTCCATAATTGCTCAACAACTCGGTGATGTGCGGAACATCGACGTTCTGGATGTAATCGTCAAAGCTGCCTTCCTGCGCCGGGTCCCAGTGATGGCGGGCGTCAACCTCGGTTTCGGGATGCTTTTTATTGGGAGCCGCGGCGCCGCCGGGATGGTGCCAGTCCTGCGACTCAGAATAATAAAAGCCCAGCCGAATGCCTTGTTTGCGGCAGGCGTCGGCCAGTTCCGCCAGCGGATCATGATGCCAGGGCGTCGCATCGTAAACATTGTAGCTGTCCACCTTCGAATGAAACATGGCGAAGCCGTCGTGATGTTTCGCGGTGATGACGATATATTTCATGCCGGCGTCCTTGGCAATCTTGACCCACTGTTCAGCATTAAAATTCGTCGGATCAAATTGCTTTGCATACTGGGCGTATTCAGCCACGGGGATGTTGGCGTTGTGCATGATCCATTCACCGATGCCGGGGACATCCTGGCCCTTATAGACTCCCGCCGGGACGGAATAGATGCCCCAATGGATAAACATGCCGAACTTGGCGTCCCTCCACCATTGCATGCGTTGCTCGTGCGTGGCGCCGTAGTCCTGCTGCCACATTTCGCGGGCGGCATTCGTATTAACTTCAGTTTCGGTATCGGCAGCGCAAGCGTTCCCGCCCATCAGCCAAAGGGCCGAGGCGAAAACAGTGATTGTTGTTGCCAAAAAGGCGCGCAAGAAGGTAGTTTTTTGCATGGTTTTTGTGGTGGATAAGTGAAGATGGCATAGGGTAAAAAGTCAATCCGTACATTCGTCCTAGAACCTTTTTCCCGTGTCTATTTTTAATATTTAATGGTTTCCTTTAAGTCTAAATTCACGGCATGAAAAGATTCACGGTAATAAAGTTTTGTATACTTGCAGGTGCGTTTTTTGTTTCCATTTCCATGGCAGTGGCCGCGCCATCCATCGATATTGCAGCGATGGATCACGACCGGATTTTGGCCGCTGCGGCCAGCGCCATGACCAATGAGCCGCTGACGATTACCAAATTCCACGCGGCACTGAGTACCGGCGGTCCGCATGATTATTATTCCAACGGCGATTACTGGTGGCCCAATCCCAACACCTCCAACGGACTGCCGTACGTCCAGCGCGACGGCCAGACCGATACCAACAATTTTAACAAGGACCGTGAAGCAGTCCGGCAATTGGATCACTGCATCGCCGCGCTGGGCGCCGCATACAAAATTACCGGCGATGACCGTTATCCCGCCAGGGCCGCTGAACTGATTCGTGTTTTCTTCCTGGACCCGGACACAATGATGAACCCGAACCTGCAATATGCGCAGGCGGTGCCCGGAGTTTCTCCCGGGCGCGGCACCGGGATCATCGACACATTGCACTTGATTGAAGTGCCCAAGGGGGTTGAGGCGATGGAAAAATCCCCCGCGTTTCCGCCGGATGTATTGGCCGGATTGAAGAAATGGTTTTCCGATTATGTGACGTGGATGAGAACGAGCAAGAACGGAAACGACGAAGCCAATGCCGCGAACAATCACTCGGTGGCGTACTGGCTGCAGGTGGCCGTGTTTGCGCAATTCACTGGCGATGACAAAGATCTCGCCGATTGCCGCGATCATTTTAAAAATGTCTTCCTGCCCAGACAAATGGCCCCGGACGGCAGCTTTCCAAGGGAATTGGCGCGCACCAAACCTTACGGCTATTCCTCGTTCCAGACGGACAACATGGTGACGCTGTGCCAGGTCCTTTCGACACCAGACGACAATCTTTGGGAGTTTTCATTGTCCAATGGGCGTAATATTCGCAAGGCAGTTGATTTCATGTATCCGTATTGGGCCGACAAAAATAAATGGCTGGCCGATGGCCGCCGCAAAGACATCCAGGCATGGGACGGCTGGCCTGCACGGCAACCTTCGTTGCTCTTTGCTGGGCTGGCCTACGGAGACCAAAAATATCTCGATTTGTGGAGCAAGCTCTCGGCAGATCCCTCCAATGAAGAAGTTCGGCGCAATGTCGCCATCACCCAGCCGATTTTGTGGGTGAGCAACTAAGATTTAGAAAGTAAGACAATCCTCATGATTTCTCGAAGCATATTTTCCAGGACAATCCTTGTTGTTTCAACGCTCGCACTGGGCGTTAGTCTGCGGGCGCAGACGCCGGTAACGGTTTCCGTGGACACCAAAAATCCCGGCGCGGCCATTTCGCCGACCTTTGCCGGCCTGAGCTTTGAACTTTCCCAACTGTTCGCGGACGACAATGGCGTTAATTATTTCAGGCCTGATAATAAGCCGCTCATCCAACTGTTTCATACCCTGGGCATCAAAGACCTTCGCGTGGGAGGGAACACGGCGGACCGGAATTTCAGGGGACTTCCCGAGCAGGGGGATGTTGACAACCTGTTTGCCTTCGCCAGGGCCGCTAACGTGAAAGTCATTTATTGTTTGCAGTTGCGCGACGGCAATGCGCAAACAGATGCAGCGGAGGTTAAATACATCATGGACCGTTACGCGGACCAGGTGGATTGTTTTTCCATCGGACAGGAGCCGAATGTCTATCCGAAAACAACCAATGCCTTGGGCGTGGTTACTCCGCGCCCGCCATATTCCGATTATGCCAAACGTTGGAAGGATTTTGAGACCGTCATTGTCGCTGCCGTGCCCAATGTACCCCTTTGCGGGCCGAGCGTGGATGATAATCCGGATTGGCCGCAGGAGTTTATGCACGATTTTGGGGAGGGCGACAATGTGGCCATGGTTACGGCCCACCTTTATCCCGGGCGTTCCGGAGAAAAGGTGCCTTCGCCGGATGTCGGCCGCGACCGGATGTTGTCCAGCGACTTCATTGATGCCTACCAGAAACTCTATGATGGTTTTGCGGTGACGGCGATGTTGAACGGTTTGCCCTATCGCCTCGAAGAAGTGAATAATTATTTCAACGGCGGCGCGACCGACGTGAGTGATACGTTTGCTTCGGCGTTGTGGGGGTTGGATTTCATGTATTGGTGGGCGCAGCACGGGGCGACCGGCATGAATTTTCACACGGGGGACCGCGTCGGCTCCAGCGAGGGGATGCGCGTGTCCCGATACACTGCTTATTTCAGCACACCGGACGGCTTTACGGTGCGGCCCCTGGGCTATGGCATCAAGGCGTTTGATATTGGCGGGCACGGACGATTTGCGCCGGCGGCCATTTCAAATCCCCAGCAACTCGACCTTTCGATTTATGCTGTCCTGGGCGATGACAAAAATCTTTATGTCACCCTTATCAATAAAGAGCATGGCAGCCATCCGCGAGACGCGAGCATCGTCTTGTCTGCCGATGGTTTTGTCGGCGTGCAAACGATGGCATTGACCGTGCCGGGCAACGACGTCACGGCCAAAGACGGTGAAACCCTGGGCGGCGCAAAAATAAATGATGACGGAAGCTGGGATGGCAAATGGGCGGATCCTTCACCATCCAAATCCAGCACGTTCAACCTGCAAGTTCCCGCCGGAAGCGCGATGATTGTTAAGCTGTCACAGAATTAGGCGGCCAATATTTAGCGTAAAAGCAACCCCAATTGGATGTTGAAATCATGAAGCTTCTCTGGTGCTTGGCGCTTCGGCTCCGTTACTTGTCACCTTGCCTCGCCATAGCGTTGGCGAAGGTGGGTCATCACTCGTCACTTCTTATTTGGCCGTTGCGGGATTCTTCTCAATAAAAAAACCGCCGGACACGAGTTCCGTGCCCGGCGGCTGAAGATCGCGCGATCTTGTCGTGCCCCGCTTTAAGGCATTTGCAGCAGGTAGAACATCTGTACTTTGCTGGCGTTAACGACGTTCGTCGAGATGCTCAGGTTGCCGCTGCCGTTGAAGTTGTTGGTGAATACCGGCGTCCACTGGCTGACCGGTAACAGGAGGTTGGTGCTTTCAAGCAGCACATACTGCCCTCCCGCCGCGCCATTGGTGGCGGAAAGCGTCAGGGTGTTGCCACTGATGCCGATGCCGGTGATGACCGCCGGCTTGGCAGTCGATCCCACCGCCAGAACCAGCGAACCGTTGCTGATTTGGAGCGATACGGGCTGGCCC
>JASHZU010000163.1 GCA_030042375.1 Verrucomicrobiia bacterium | reverse complement strand
CAAGAAGCTGCAACATGGAAAATAACAAGACCCCAAGTGCGCCGGCGTTTTATCGCGGCGGCGTTTGGAAGCTTGGCCTTTGGGCGGCGCGAATTTTACCGGCGGAACTCTTAAAAAAATTCGCGATGCTTCTGGCGGAAATTTATTTGTGGCTCCAGCCCCGGCGCGTTGAAGTGGTATTGAAAAATTTTCTTCCTGTCTTCAACGGCGACTGTTTGGCGGCGGAAGAAGCGGTTTGCGCGGCGCACCGGAACTTCGCGGCCAAGCTAATTGATTTATGGCGCGTGGAAGGCGGCGAGGAAGTCAAAAACTGGCTGACGAATAACATCGAACTGGAAATCATCCATGCGGCCCGGCGGCGCGGGCGCGGGGCGCTTTTCATCACGCTGCACCTCGGCAATTGGGAGCATGGCGGTTTGTTGTTGAAGCAATTGGGTATTCCACTGACGATTCTTTCGCTGGCTGAACCGGATGACGGCCTCACTGCCATGCGCAACGCCGCGCGCGCGCGTTATGGCGTGGATACGCTGATTATTGGCGAAGGCGATTTTGCTTTTGTGGAGGTCATCAAGCGGCTGCAGTCCGGCGCGGATTTGGCGTTGTCGCTCGACCGGCCGCCGGAGCGTGGCGTGGGCGTGCCGGTGGAATTTTTTGGGCAACGTTTTGAGGCGTCGCTGGCCGCGGCAGAACTGGCCCGCACATCGGGTTGCGCTTTGATTGGTGTGACGATTGTGCGACGGCCACTTGGTTTTGCCGTGAAAGTCCTGCCGGAATTTGTTTACGATCGCAAGGCGCTGGGCAACCGCGAAGCGCGTGCGGCGCTGACGCAGCAAATCCTGCGTGCGTTTGAGCCGGAAATACGCAACAATATCGAACAATGGTACCAATTTACTCCTCTTTGGTCCGGCGGCGCCTAGGACGCTGGCTTTGGATTTTGCCATGCCTGGCTGCGATGGCGTCACACGCAGCAGATTTTGAGACGCAATTCAATCAATGGTTCGCCGCGCAAACAAACATGCAAAATTGGTCGGCGGACTTCACACAAACCCGCACGTTGGTGGCGTTGTCCGAGCCGTTGACATCCAAAGGCAAAGTCTGGGTCCAGCCCGGCTCATTTCGCTGGGAACTCGGCCAGCCGCCGCAAACCATCGTTGTGCGCAACCCGGACGAACTTCTCATCCTGTACCCGCGATTCAAACGCGCCGAGTTGTACCCGCTGGATCAAATTCCAGCCGGGCCGATCAAGGATGCCATGGCGTTGCTTGATGTCAGCCTGCCGCGCGATCGAGCTTCTATGGAACAACATTTTCAACTCCTGTCCGCCACGGAAACGAATGCCACGCTCCAGATGACGCTCCAGCCCAAAAGCGTTTCGGCCCGGCAGTTCATTGGCAATGTGATTATCGGCTTTCACACGAATGATTATGTGATTGCCGATTCCGAGATGCAGTTCGCCGATGGTTCGACGTTGCGAAATGATTTTACGAATGTCGTTTTCAATCAGCCGATGGACTCTAAATTGTTTGATACCAACCTGCCGCCGGATTACACCGTGGTCGAACCCTTGAACCAATGAGTGCAACGCCGGAAATTTTGGCGCTGGCGATGAGGTCGCTGCCGCACGGGCCCGAATTTCGATTCGTGGACCGGATGGTGAGCCTGACGCCGGGCAAAACCGGCGTGGGCGAATATCGCGTGCGCGGCGATGAATATTATTTGCGCGGCCATTTGCCGGGCGAACCGATTTTGCCCGGGGTCCTGCTGGTGGAAGCGGCCGCGCAAGTGGCCGGCATGGTGGCGCAGGAAGATCCCGCGAACCCGCGCTGGCCCAAGCTAAAACTGGCTGCCTTGCGCGGCGTGAAAATCCTCGGCCCGGTTCGCCCTGGCCAAACGCTCCGCATCGAAGCCTCGATTACGGGCGTGTTGGATTCGATTATCCAGGCCCAGGTCAGCGCGTTTGTCGAAAACGCCAAGGTCCTGTCGGCGGAACTTTCCCTGAGCGGGAACGGCTCGTAAAATGATTGCGGCAACCGCACCTTCACTCCGCACGTTCAATTTCGAGCGCGACACCTTTGCATTTCCGCACGAACTGGTTTGGAAATATCATTTCGATGCGGACGGCAAGATGACGATTTCCAAGTCCGACCCGCCGCCGACGTATTATCATCGCTGTTTTGTGATGTCCCGCGCGACGCGGCAATTTTTTTATCACGCCCGTTTTGCGCCGGGCTCTCCGCCGGCAGACACCCAAACGTACCAGGGACTCATCCGCAAAGTCGTTGCACGGAATGTCCGCCAGCGTTGCGCGGATAGCGAGCGCATTGTCATTCCCGGGTTCGATGGCCTGCGCGCGTTCAGCCGGGCGCATGAGGCGTTGCTCAAGGCCGGTTGCGGCGCACCGTGGGAATCTTATTTTCTGCGCAGCCATTGGCGCATGATTTTTCCGGTTCCGATGTGGTACCGAAAAATGATGGTGAAGAAACTCAAGGCATCCCTCCCGAAGCGCGGCTTGAGCATCGTGCATTTGTTTCGGTTCCCGAACATCACCATCAATCACGGCATCGTGTTGTATGGATTTAATGAGACGGAACAGTCGGTGGAATTTAAAGCTTATGACCCCAACATCCCCGAGCATCCGGTTAAACTCATTTACGAGAAGGATTCACATCAGTTCACTTTTGCACCGAATCGTTATTGGGGCGGCGGGCCGTTGAAGGTGATGGAAATCTATTGCGACTGGCCCTACTAGAGATCTATTCCCGTTTTCGATGCTTCCGGCCCATGCCCCAATAGGCCAGGCCAAAAAAAACGGTGCCGCAGGTATTGATGCCGAGGATGTAGCCGACCTTGTAATTGCGGCCGGTGTTATTGGGCGCATAAATCGGCAGATCGTGCCCGGCGAGCAGGCCCGGAAATGCCGCGGGCATCAGAATTCCGTGCAAAATTCCCGTCTTAAAATCCGCTTGGTTTTCAGGACTATAAGAACTCTTGGCCGCCCATCCCTGCAGGTAAACCAATATCGCCACGAACAAAGTTATCAGTGTCGTTTTGATGACAAGAAATTGCCACAGCCCCAGACCAAATGGCTGGCTGGAAGCGGGGATTGGCTTTGAGACGGATTCAGACATGCACAAATAGCGTGTTCGGAAAAAGCTGTTGTTACAATTAAAAACATGAGATATTTCTGCTGAAGACCATCTTGTTTTACCGCAAACCGTTACTTTTTCACTTGAAGGGAAGCGATTCCAAGCCATACTGATCAAATAATTAATCGAAATGACGCCGGAAACAGACCCAAAAAAAATCGCTGTCAGACTCTGCCAATTTGCGCGGAACAATTTTGTGGCCGAAGGGCAGGAATTCAACGAAAACAGCCCCTTGTCCGAGGCCGGCATTGACTCTTTTGCCCTCGTGGAACTGCTGCTTTTTTGCGAGCGGGACATCGGCGTGCGCGTGCCGGACTCGCATTTGACCGGCGCAAACCTGGCGTCCATGTCGAGCCTGGCCACTTGCATCGCTGAACTGGCGCGCAACGGCCATTCCCCCACTTAATTTGCCCGGCACGCAGACTATGCCTGATCTGCCCAGCAAAATTAAATTTGCCCCCGGCGATTATTTCATGCTCGCCCAGGACCTTTGGATGCGGCGCGCGGGCTTGCAGGGAAATATCTGCTGCGCGGTCATGTTGCTGGACAAAGGATTTGATGTGGAGCGCCTGCGCCGGCGCCTCGCGGAATCGCCCCTGATGGATTGGCTCGCGCGCGCGCGCGCGGTTCGTCCCCTGCCCTTCCTGCCCCCGGTCTGGCAGATCAATTCGAAACCCGGACAAATTTTTTTCGAACATGACGAGAAAGATTGCCCAATGGAAACTCCGTGGTCGCCGCCTGAAGTGGTGACGAA
>JASHZU010000162.1 GCA_030042375.1 Verrucomicrobiia bacterium | reverse complement strand
ATGTGAAAGCCCGAAGGCGTTTGCATGAAGGAATTGGCCACGGTAATCCACACGGCGCTGAAGTGCGCGCCCAGGCAAACCATGCAGGTGGCAAAGAAATGCACCTTGCGGCTGACTTTGTCCCAACCGAAAAGCAGGACCGCCAGGAAACCGGATTCCAGGAAAAAAGCGAAAATGCCCTCTGCGGCCAGCGCGCTGCCAAAAACGTCGCCGACGAAACGCGAGTACGTGGCCCAGTTGGTGCCGAATTCAAATTCCATGACGATGCCGGTGGCGACACCGAGGGCGAAAGTGAGGGCGAAGACGTTTGTCCAAAACTTCGCCATTTGATGATAGACGTCATTTTTGGTTTTGAGCCAGAGGGCCTCCATGATGACGAGCATGATACCGAGGCCGATGCTGAGCGGCGGGTAGATATAGTGGAAGCCGACCGTAAGGCCGAATTGGATGCGCGAAAGGGTTAATACATCCATAGGATTTCAAAAATGTGTCTGGTGCTGCAAAATGTCAACTTGCACTTTAGTGCTATTTGAATAGCAAAAGATTATCGGCAGCGCCGGAAATGGCTTCCCTTTAATTGTCAGACTATAGCCAATTTTTGCCGCTAAACAGCCAGGGCACGGCCGGCGAGCCAGCCGGTGGTCCAGGCGGCCTGGAAGTTGAACCCGCCGGTAATGCCGTCAATGTCCAGCACTTCGCCGGCAAAAAAAAGGCCGGGACAAATTTTGCTCTCCATGGTTTTAAAATTGACCTCGGCCAGGCGCACGCCGCCGCAGGTGACGAATTCGTCCTTGTTCAAACTTTTGCCGGTCACGGAAAATTCCGAGCGAAGCAATTGCTGGATGAGCCGGTGGCGATTGGAATCGGAAAGCGAGGACAGGCGCAAATCAGGTGGGATGCCCGCAGCGAGGACAAGCTGCTCCCACAGGCGCGCGGGCAGCGGCGCGATGGGAAAATTAACGATGGCCTTGGCGGGTTGCGCGGCGCGGCGCGATTTCAATTCCGCGGCGAGCGCTTCCTCGCTGAGATGCGGCAGCCAATTGATGTGGAGCGGGAAATGGTAATTTAATCCGTGCAGTTCGCGCGCACCCCAGGCGGACAAGCGCAGGATGGCTGGGCCGCTCAGGCCCCAGTGGGTCACGAGCAGCGGCCCGCGCTCGCGCAGTTTAGTCCCGGGCACCGACGCCTCCACAGTTTCGACGGAAACGCCCGCCAACTCGCGCAACCAACCCGTCTCAATGTGAAATGTGAACAGCGATGGCACGGGCGCCTCCAGCGTGTGTCCCAGGGAAACCGCCAATTGCCCGAGCGCAGGAGTACGGCAGCCACCAGTGGCGAGCAATAATTTGTCGCATGTCAATTTTTCTCCGCTGGAAAGGGCCAGCTCAAAGCCGTCGGATTTTTTGACGGCGCTGTCCACGCCGCAATTCGTCCGCAGTTTTACACCGGCATCGCGCGCGGCGCCGAGCAGGCAATCAATAATGGTTTGCGATGAATCCGTGACGGGAAACATGCGGCCATCGCTTTCGGTTTTTAACTTCACACCATGCGCGGCAAACCATTCCACCGTGTCGGCGGCCTGGAATTGTTTGAAGGGAGCGATCAACGCCCGCTCGCCGCGCGGGTAGCGGGCAGTGAATTCGCGGGCATCGAAGCAGGCGTGGGTGACGTTGCAGCGGCCGCCGCCGGAGATTTTGACTTTGGAAAGAAAGTGTGAGGTTTTTTCGAGGATAAGAACCTCCGCGCCGTGCAGTTGTTCAGCACAGGCAATGGCGGCAAAGAAGCCCGCCGCACCCCCGCCCACGATGAGGATGCGACGTGGATTGATTGCGCCTGTTGTTCCCATGACCTCGGCATAATGAAAGATTCATTGCAAAAAAAGAAGCATTTGCTTGGCTTGCATAGCGCGCGCCACGCGTCACGCTACGAACGTCCAGATTTACTTTTACCCTGCCGCTTGCGCGGGGTAAATTATGTGTTGCTGATGACAAGCACCCAGCCCAGTTCGACCGCCGCGCCGGCCGGCGTTTTGCGCATGCCGGAATTGCTCGCGCCCGCGGGTGATTGGGAATGCGCCCGCGCCGCCGTCGAGAATGGCGCCGACGCCATCTATTTCGGCCTGGATAAATTCAATGCGCGGATGCGCGCGCAAAATTTTACGCGCGATGATTTGCCAGCACTCATGGAATTTCTCCATCGGCGCGGCGTGAAAGGTTATGTCACGTTTAACACGCTCGTCTTCGAAAATGAAATGGCCGCGGCGGAGGAATACTTGCGCGCTATCGTCGCCGCGGGGGTGGACGCCGCCATCGTCCAGGACGTGGGCATTTGCCGGTTGATTCGCCGGCTCTCGCCGGATTTTCCCATCCATGTCTCCACGCAAATGACCGTCACAAGCGCCGCCGGCGTGGAGTTCGCGTGCGAACTTGGCTGCCAGCTTGTCGTCCTCGCCCGCGAATGTTCACTCAAAGAAATCGAAAAAATTTCTGCCAGTGCGGGCACAGCGGCATCCATGCCCCTGGAAGTGTTTGTGCACGGAGCGCTTTGCGTGGCCTACTCCGGGCAATGTCTCACAAGCGAATCGCTCGGCGGGCGCTCGGCCAATCGCGGC
>JASHZU010000161.1 GCA_030042375.1 Verrucomicrobiia bacterium | reverse complement strand
CGGCAGTGACGCTCTGTCCGGGGTCCTGGCGGACCGGGAGGTCCGCCCTACCCTCAGAAGCGTTGTTGCCGCCGTTTGAAGTCAACGCGGCGCGGGCCGATTGGGCCTTGGTTTTGTCGAGGTAATATTGATAGCCACCCGGATAAGGCGTGAGGCGGCGGGCGTTCACATGCACGACGTGATTGGCGAGGGCGCGGATGAAATAGACGTCGTGGCTGATGAAAATGAGCGTGCCCTGAAATTGGTCCAGCGCATAAGCGAGGGCGTCAATGCTGGCCATGTCGAGGTGCGTGGTGGGCTCGTCCATTAATAAAAGATTGGGCGGGTCGAGAAGGAGTTTGACCAGCGCCAGGCGGCTTTTTTCGCCACCGCTCAGGACGCTGACTTTTTTGAAAACGTCATCGCCCTGGAAGAGAAAACAGCCGAGCAAGGTGCGGATGAATTGTTCGGTCACGCGTTGGGGAGTATCGGCGGCTTCTTCAAAGACGGTGTGGTCGGGGTTGAGCATCTCGACACGGTTTTGGGAATAGTAACCAGCTTTGACGTTGTGGCCGAGGGTTCGCGTGCCGCTTTGCGGGATGATGACTTCAGCGAGGATTTTCAGGAGGGTAGATTTCCCTGCCCCGTTCGGCCCGACGAGCACGATACGCTGGCCGCGCTCGGCCAGAAAATCCATGCCGCGATAGACGACTTTATCGCCGTAAGCCTGATGAATGTTTTCGAGCGTGATGACTTTCTGGCCGCTGCGCTGGGGCTGCGGAAAGGAGAAACTGACTTTGCGGTCGTCGCTCGTAGGCGCTTCGATCCTTTCCATGCGTTCGACCTGCTTGAGTTTGCTTTGCGCCTGCGCGGCTTTGGAGGCTTTGGCGCGGAAGCGGTTCACGAACTCCATGAGCTGGCCAATTTCGCGCTGCTGGTTTTTATAGGCGGCCAGCATTTGTTCCTCATAGGCGGCGCGTTGCTCAAGGTACTCGTCGTAATTGCCGCGATAACGGATGAGTTTGCTCTGGCGGATTTCCACGATGCTGCCAACGAGACGATTGAGAAATTCGCGGTCGTGGGAAATGACGAGAATCGCGCCGGGATACGTCTGTAAATAATCCTGAAACCATAGCAACGCTTCGAGGTCGAGATGGTTGGTTGGCTCGTCGAGCATCAACAGGTCCGGCTCCTGCACGAGCAAGCGGGCGAGGTGCGCACGCATGATCCAGCCGCCGCTCATCTCGCGTGCCGGGCGGTCGAAATCACTGTCCCGAAAACTCAGGCCGGCGAGAATCTGTTTGGCTTTGGCTTCGAGACGGTAGCCGCCAAGCTCATTGAAACGGTCATGGACATCGTCGTGAATTTCGTCCGGGTGCAGCGCCTCGACCGGATGGTCGGCTTCCCACGCTTTAATAATGCGGCGTAGCCTGATGAAATCAGGCGTGACGGCGGTGGCAAGTTCGATGACCGTTTCATCGCCGGTTGGGGTGGTTTCCTGCGGCAGGTAGCCGACGGTGATGCCGCGTTCGCGGGAAATTTTTCCGTCGTCGGGTTCCAGCGCGCCCAGGATGATGGAAAAGAGTGTGGATTTGCCCGCGCCGTTTGGCCCGACCAGGCCGATGCGATCGGCGCGGTTTACCTGCAACGACAGGTCGGCGAACAATGTCCTGCCGCTGTATGTTTTACTGATGCCCGAAAGTGAAAGCATGAAACGTTGAATTTACCTTGCGCGAGAGGAAACTCAAGGTTCGATGAAGGCAATCAGGTTGATAGAACCTTAGTAGGTCGCGCTGAGCTGGTAGAAGGATGCGGCATTGGAGCCAGTCGGGAGCAGGATTTGCATGAGGCCGTTACTGCCCGCGATTGGATTGCCGAGCGGCTGCCAGTTAAAGAGGTTGGTGGACCAAAGAACCTGGTAGCTCACCCCGGACACGCCGGTCCAGGTCAGGGAGAGATTGCCGCCGGTCAAGCTGGTGGCCAGAGTGGGCACGACAGTATTGACCATCAGATAATCCTGGTTCGTCATCGAGGCGCTGACGTTGGTGTAGCTGAGCGACGGAGGCACAAATACATTTGTGCCGAGCGACGGAGTCACGGTGCCATTCCAGCTGGGAGGCACGCCGATAGAATAATTTCCGTTGATATCAGTCGTGGCGCCAGTGAGGCCGCCATTAGGCTGGATGAGGACACCGGGCACCGGCGCGCCATTCGTGTTTGTGACAGTGCCGGAAATCGTGGGCAGCAAAATCGAGAACGTACCGGAATAAGGCAGTGCCAGCGGCGTTCCAAACAGGTTGGTCACGTCCGTGGTGGCTTCGATAGTGTAAGTGCCCACGAGATTTTGGCTGGGGAAGCTGAGTTGCACCGAATCGGCAGCCGCAAGGCTCACGCTCAGGCTGGACGGAGCCAGAGCGCCGGCGGGAGTGACCAGCGTAAAGTCGGACGCGGACAGCGACACGGGACTGATGGCGTCATTGAAATTGAGAGTCGCGGAGCCAACCGTGTTCATGACCTGGCCGGTCGGCGATTGGGAAATAATCTCGAAATCGCTAAACACATTTGAATAGAAAATCGACCCGGATTGGCCGGGGGCAAAGCCGGTCCCGCCGTTGATGTTGGTCGTGCCAGTAAAATTGTTGTTGGGCGAATAGATAGCGAGGCGTCCGCCGCCACCACCACCGCCATCAAACGGTGAACCGTTGCCACCAGCCACGGAAATGTTTCCTGTGCCGGAAACCGCGCCCGCAGTAATCCAAATGCTGCCGCCGGAGCCGCCGCCGGAATTATCCTGCAGGCCATTGTTGCCGTTGGCGCTGATATTGCCGGTGACATTCAATATGCCACCCACACTCAAACGAAGCGCGCCTCCACCGTCGGAACCGCCGGTGGCAGTAGCGGCGCCATTACCGCCGCCACTGCCAAGAGACAGAGGTTCCAATGCGGAGCCGTAGGTGGTTCCTCCGAGAGCGCCACTGCCGGAGGCGCCGCCAGCGCCGCCATAGCCGCCGCCGGAGCCCTGGTTATTGATGGAAGCGCCGGCGCCGAGGCCATTTGTCAGGGGATATCCCAGATGGTCCACTTCCAAACTGCCGGAGATATTGGCATTACTCAACGCGCCAATGAAGAGATTCGATTGCGCGAACGGCATCGTCAGTGTCGAAGATGCCGAC
>JASHZU010000160.1 GCA_030042375.1 Verrucomicrobiia bacterium | reverse complement strand
TTGATTTGCCAGTTATCGCGCGTCTCGCTGTTTCCGCCCATGCGGTTCATCGTGAAATTCAAATCAGAAAGCTGGTTTGAAGTGGCAAAGGCAACGCCGTAGATTTGCGGACTAATGGCATGGCGATTGGCCAGCGCGTTAATTTGCACTGTAACCGGCGGGTTCGTTCCGCCACTGATGGCATTGGTCAGCGCATTGGTCACCAGCAAAATGTCGTCCAGATAGAACGTCGGCCACGCCTGCCCTTGCGAATCCTGGATGACGAACCCGGTAAAATTGGCCTCGTTTTCGACATCCAATGCCGAGAGCGGAACGATGATCTGCACCCATGAGTTGGTCGGGAATGGCGGCAGCGGGTAATCGACACCACCGCTGGCGTTTTGGCTGCTGCCCGTATCCAGCAGGCCGTAAACCTGCATCTTCTGGCCGCCGGTGGGCCCGCCATTGACCCAGAAACTGATGGCCGAATAAGGCGTAGAATTTTCGTCCGGATGCCAAAGTTGAATCCCCTCCCAGGCGCTGCTCATCGTGACGCTGATGGAATAGTTGTCCAAATAGACCGGCGAGGGGTTTGAATAGTTCAGCTCGGCCCATCCCCAGTTCTGCCAGCCGTTTTCCAGGGCACCGTCATAGATGATTTGGTTGGTTTGGCTGGCTGCTGGCAAAGCGATGAGAAGCAACACAGCCGCAATGGAAAAGAAGAGCGCCAATCGGCTGAAGGTGCCATAGTTGTAAAAACGTATTAGCATAGAAACCTCTTTGCTTTGAACACTCTGTATTTTACCAAATAAGTCAAGTCGCTGCCCGCCGTGAAACGTCAAGGCCAGGCAATTGTTATCAGCTTATTTTGTGCCGGTGGGATTTGCGGGAAACTCCGACTTTAACGGAAAAATTAGTTACGATGGAGTCGGCGAACCAGCTTTGGTTTTATTTCACAGGTTGTGCATCGGGGAATTTCCATGAGCCGTCCAGAATTTCTTTATGGGGGCGATACAGGCGCACAGTGTAGTTCCAACCGGGTGTGGTGGGCAGATAATTCACCGCCGGATCATCACCGCTGCCGCCAAACTGGATGACCACCGAACCGTCCGCGGCTTTTTTCGCGGTGATGTTATTGACGGAATAAGCGTTCTGTGGGTTGGGTTGAAAATAACCTTCGGCGTTATAAACGCTGACGGACCAAAAGCCATCCACCGGCACATCTTTGACAACCAGCTTGTAGACCTTTTGCCCATCATTATTATCAGGAGCTGCCCCGATGTAGGTGGCATCCTTGTCCGGATTGCCGCCCCAGCCGCATGCTGTACCGAGCAAGTGATAGACCGGGTCAACTTGTTCTTTGCTGCCGAAGGCATGACGAAAGGCGCTCGTGGAGGCCGCCAGCGCAAACAAGGCGTTACGGATTTTCTTTTGACTGGCGGCATCCCAATTTGGGATTTCAAATTTTCCCGGGCCACCCGGCTGGTTGGCCTCGAGGGCATCCTGCAACACGTGGACCTGCTGGAGGTCGCCGGGTTTCGTTGGATCAACCAGGGTACGCACAAGAACCACGGCATAACGAGTGCCGATGTCTTTCCTGGTAATGGTGTGTTTGTCCGTATCATAAAAAACGCCATACGTGTAATGGTCTTCGTCAATCACCTGCATGGACATGAAACGCTCACCGGCATCCGGCAAAGCCGCCGTCGCGGGCCCGGCATCGAGATCGAAGACTGCCGAAGAATAGAGCGTGTCGCGGTTCAGGCGAATGACGAGTTGATGCTGAATGTCTGTTGGCTCGCGATAGTGCCTGAACTGGCCGAGACAGCCGACCTTGACCAGGTTGCCCATGTAAAGGTCACTCTCTGCGCGGGTGAAATTGTCAACAGTGACGGGAACCACGATATCGGGCATGGTTGGTTTTCCTTTCGTCGTGTTAGCCGAGCTTCTCTTACCTCGGGAAACTGCATACACTACCGCCGGTTCGTACATTGAAGCAACAAATACTGGCAATTTGCAAGCTCTCGCCGGTCGTCTTTTTGTGAAGGCACTTTATGGTTGACCGAAGCGGGCAATTAAGCTTAATCAGCGACCAGGCAAGCTTTTTCATCGAAAATTATGGGCAGCAGTCTATTGACGAATAATCCGTTCGCGATTCTCACTTTTATCGCCGCGCCGGCCATCCTGACGAACGCCGCGAGCGTGCTGGCGATGAGCACGATCACCCGGATGTTGCGCGCGCGTGAATTGATCCATGCGCTTTATATAGAATCGAAAGAAGCCGCGAAGTTGCATGACGAAGAATTTCTGGCGCAGGTAGGCCGCGCGGAGCGGCAGGCCATTCTGTTGCTGACGGCATTGCGCTGGATTTACACCGCGTTGGCCTCATTCGCGGCTGCCAGCCTGGTGACGCTGCTGGGCGCGGTCGCGGAAGAATTGGGCAATAAGGATTTGATGCATGCGGCCATGAGCGTGAGTTTGATCCTTGGTTTGGTTGGTGTGGCTGGAGTGGTGGCCGGTTGCATCCATTTGCTTAGCGCCACGGAACTATCGATGGTGAACACTCGTGAAGAGGCGGCGTCGATCCGGGCACGGCAACTGGCGCAGAAAACTGAGCCGCCAAAACGATGACGTCAACTGCGAAAAAATTGGTTGCGGGGGCAGGATTTGAACCTGCGGCCTTCAGGTTATGAGCCTGACGAGCTACCGGGCTGCTCCACCCCGCGATAAATTCTTAAAACGGCAGGAGCCTGGCGGCCTCCTGCAAGGGCCCAACAATTTGCCAGAAATTTTGCATAGCGCAAGCTATTTAAAATGCCGGTAATCACGGGGTAGCATTTGAACTCGCGATCCCGCTTTGCTGGATTTTTGGCCTGCAACTTTTTGCGAGTCCTGTTATGGTATAAAAACCTGCCCCGCCCTTTTGCTTTTTCAAATGAATTTCCAGCTTACGCGCATTAGACAGGGACATTGGTGCACTTGTCCAAATCAAAATCCAAGGGCCGCGATTCCGCGTCCATTTGGAAACACCGCTATTATGTTGTCGTAACCGCGCAGAAACATTTTCACTTAACCCGATATAAAGTTGCCCATTCTTGTTTTGCAAAACATAAACCTGGTACAGGGCGGTCATCACGTGAAAATTCAAGTTGATTACTAAGGCAGTAATGCGACTCTGCGGTCCCGCACTGCGGGATTATGAGCCTGACGAGCTACCGGGCTGCTCCACCCCGCGATAAATTCTTAGAACGGCCAAACACCATAGACAATCCAATAGCCGGGCAGCTTCAA
>JASHZU010000159.1 GCA_030042375.1 Verrucomicrobiia bacterium | reverse complement strand
GTCCTGCCGGATCAATTGCAAATTGCGGCGCAGCTTGCCGATATCAATTTCAATCCACGCCGGACGCAACGGAAAATCAGACTCGGTATTCATCTCAGTTCAAAATTTATTTCAATATAATTCTATTTGTTTCCCGGTGGCCACAAGCTTTTACCGACATCTGTTCGATAATAGCTGCCGGCCACGCGGATTTTGGCGATGTTCGCATAGGCCTTCGCAATTGCCGTTTCCAACTTGGGCGCAATCGCCACCACATCAGCGATGCGATGGCCCGAAGCCATCAAATTGCCTTCCGGGCTGCATTCCACTTCGTTCCACCAGACGTCACAATTAAACCGGCCTTTGACTTCCAGTGGCAGGCGCGGGCTGCGCGTTTGCGTGAACGGATAGCCATAACCTGCCAGCGTCAGCGAACAGCCAAAATTCAACTTATCCTTAAATTTCAATTCCAGCTTTTCGTTTCGCGCCGTTCGCCTCACGACTTCCGCCGGGTTCTTGAGCATTCGCAAAATCATTGGGCCGGAGGTGACGCCAATCCGGATGTTGTACTCGATCACATGCCATTTGCCTTTGTACCGAATCGCAGTCACCTGCAGCGGGCCGTTGAATTTTGATTCTCGCAGCCACGGCCTCAAGGGATGGAGCAATTGACGCGCCAGACCGTACTTATCATTTTCATCGCGCTCGACAATTCCGCCGAGCGGGGCGCCGGCTACGATGCCCATGTTGCCATTAAACGCGCGTTTATATTCCTGGTTCGTGACCAGGGAATAGATTTCCCCGCCGCTCACCAGGGCAATATGCCCGGCCTCCGCCGGGCCAAGATATTCCTGCAAGAAAACACCCTCGGCATCGTTGACTTCCTGCAACCATGCCCGTGTTTCTGCAACGCTCTCGCTCAAGATAGTATGGATAGGGCTGCCCGGCGAGCACAGTGGATTTTTAATCACATAGGCGCGCGGATTTTTTTGGATGATTTTTTCAGCCTCATCCCGATTGGCCGCCACGAACGCCTGCGGAAAGGGGATTTTAAATTGTGAGCACAGTTTGTGGGCGAAATCGCGTTCCCTCTCAATGCGCATCGCCTCGCCGATGGGAGAAAAAATTCCCGCGCCTGACTTCACCAGGTCATCGGCCCAGGGTGCCTGCGCCCAGTCAATAGATTGCGGAATGACCACCTCGATTTTGTTCTCGCGGATCAAATGCACTGGCGTGGAAAACGCCTGGCGCGAATAGGTTTTGCCCGTGAGGGTGGGGGAGAAGTGGCCGTAATTGCGTGTCAAATAAGTCGAAACGTTCGCGCCGGCATCCGCCAGGGCAGTCCCGATGCTGTGGGCAAACGAACCCACGCCAAGAATCATGGTGTTAATGCCGGTCACTTTCGTTTGTTTTTTGGAAGCCATAGTTCTGGCACAAGTGTTTCTGAATTTTGCCCGCAACGCAATGACGGGCATCCATGGGAACGCGCGGCAATTCCCGTTTTCCGGGAAACACAATCGACGGCATTGCGGGGACGCGGCGAAGAGGCCAGGTCTTTACGGTTTTCTCCGAAAAAAGGGGCCCGCGTTCGCCACATTGAGCATGGAAAGATCCAGGCCGGCGCCGGGCGCGCGTTCTTTGGCGACGTTCAACTGGCGCGCGAGATGTTTAATGGCGTTTGTGGCGAAATATTTCACGACGCCCACGCCCGCTTGCGATTTGAAAATGGCCACGAGCAGGGAATGCTCATCCACATTCATAACGATAAGGCTGAAGTGTTCGCCCTGCTGGTAAATGCTGTTGAAATTCGTTTCTTTGACCAGGCCAGCGATCGTCTGGTTGGCCATGTATGCCCCTGAGGCCAGCGCCGCGATGGTCGTGAGGTCAAAGTCGCCCGCATCGCCCTGGTGCGTGATTAAAAAGCCGGCTTTGTCAGTAAGCAACGCTGCCGCAGTATCCGTATGGTTAACGAAATCGAGAAGTGTTTCGTTTAACTTCCGAATATCCTCTTCAATGAGTTGTGGCAGGGTAGGCATATTCAAAAGACGTGGCTGATGGACGGCCGCGGGCACGAGACAAAATCGTGCCGGGAATTACCCTTCCTGCCACCTGGCATTGGATTTTTCATGCGTATTGCGGTTGTGACGCGTTTTGATTGATAAATTTGTGGAGGAGCAGGCGCGTAATCATGTTCAGGGTTTCGAAAACGCCTTCACATTTGTGGGCGGTGGCGGAAAACGACGGTACCTGCACGTCGCGATTATTCAGCAAAAATTCCATGTATTCGATGGGCGCGACATTGGGCAGGTCCCGCTTGTTATATTGCAGCACATAAGGAATCTCATCGAGATCCAGCTTGAGCGAAGCGAGGTTGTCCACGAGATTTTGGAAACTTTCGACATTCTCCGGCATTTTTTCGTACTGCGAGTCTGCCACAAAAACAATCCCATCTACGCCGCGCAAAACAAGCTGGCGGGTGGTGTTGTAAATGACCTGCCCGGGCACAGTGTAGAGCTGGAATTTGGTTTTAAATCCGCGAATCGTCATGGCCTCGATGGGTAGAAAGTCGAAGAACAAAGTACGATCCGAACTGGTCGCGAGGGAAACCAGCTTGCCTTTGTTGCCCGCGGCGGTTTGGACATGGTCGTGGACCTGCACCAGGTTGGTGGTTTTGCCGCCCATGGCGGGACCGTAATAAACGATCTTCACCTGCAGCTCTTTGGTTGCTTGATTGATGATAGCCATAATTATTTCTTTCTATCGAGTTCAGCGGCCAGTTGGGCCAGTTGCGCAGTCGGCAACGGCTCGCCAGCGCGGCCAAACGCGGCAAAATAAACCGCGTTCACACGGAAAATTTTCCATGGGACATTGCCAATCGTGAAATTCAGGTTGTTCAATTCGCCCATGCGCAGTTCCTTGGAGCATTGGCTGACGCGGCTAAACAGTTGCGGCAAAAAGGCGGCAACCGTGTCCGCATTTAGTTCGGGTGGAAGTTGGTGTGCCACTTTCAAACCATCGGGCAAAGCGATGATAGCGCCGATAACACCGGGCAATGCTATCGTGCGTCCAATGATTTCGTTCGGCATAGCGCGACGGCTGGTAAAATCAGTCGCGGGTGTTTGGGGACGTTTATAATCCGTTTCATCCACGCGCGGCGCTTCGTTTCCGTCGCCCCAGACATAATAATCCGTCTCGGCTATTTTCGCGTCTGCGGGTTTGACCAGGGGAACAATATCCGGCGCATTGAGCGGAGCGGCCATCTCCTCGGGCTGCGGTTGCGGAAAACCGAAAAACAAATTCGGAACCGACGACGGCGGCAGCGACGCTTGGAGCCGTTGTTTGGCCTCGGGCTTCTGCCGCGGCAGAAACAGGGGGGCGAGAACTTTCAGGGGCAGTTCCAGTTCCATCGAATCATGGATGGAAGGGCCCGGCGGTAGTGGGCGGATCCATGCACGCAACTGGTGCCAGGGGAAAACCACCCGTCCGCGTTTGAGTGCCGGTTCGACAAGATGAACCGGTAACGCGACCTGAGCTCCAGCCAAATTGGATTGTACGATTTCCGCGCGCAAGGTCTCGGGCCAGCTTTCCGCCAGCGCGATCAGTTGTAGGGGCAAGGTAGCAATATCCGCTGAGGCAACCGGCGCCGGTGCGGGTGCAGCCGGTTTTGTAAATGGAATCGGAGTTGGCGCAGGGGCCGGAGGTGGAACCTGAGCACGAGATGGAACCGGCGATGCCACGGGCGCTGGAGCCAGCGGCGTTATGGGCGTCGGCATAGACGGTCGCACCTGGGCAGGCACTTGCGGCACAGGCGTCGGTAGGGGCGACCGTGCGGGAGCAGGTGCTTGCGGCATAGGTATCGGTGTAGTAACCCGTGGCGGCATCGGTGCGGGTGCGGTCGGCACCGGCGCAGTGGTGCGCTGAAACGGCGGCGGCGGCGTAACCGGCGTCGGCACGGCTACCTTGACGGTTTCAGGTGGCGGCGCTGTTTTTCTAAGGAAATGAGTAGTTGACGGTGTGGGCGCCTGTTTGAGAGGCGTATTAGTAAAGGCAACGCCCGCGACCCCCTGCGGTCCGCTGCCAAATGGCCCGGCGATTTCGGGGGGCGGAGCCATGGTCCTTTGCCCTGCGCTGCGCGCAAGCAGCGCTGGGTTCAATCGGGCAAGCACGTCGTTCAGCGGCAGCACAATCGGAAGAGAATCATATTCCTGGCCCGCGCGAAAAAGGTCAGGGGCGGC
This sequence comes from Verrucomicrobiia bacterium, assembly GCA_030042375.1. The sequence goes on along the minus strand of JASHZU010000159.1, from coordinate 3,102 downwards.
CTGGCGCAATTCGCCAAAGGTAATTTTGACCGTACCCAGCGCCAGTTGAGGCAATACTTTTTCTACGGAGATACAAATGCTGGCTTGCGATAAATTAATTCCGCCACTCACCCATTTTGAACGAAGGTCCGGCGGCAATTTTTCCAAAATCGGCAGGAGCGGCATCTCCAGTTCGGACATGTTTGCGGATCGAACCGGCATTGGCGCCGGTGCCGGTGCCTCAACGACCGGGGGCGGAGGCGCGGCTACGGGGGCAGTCGCTGCAGGTGGAGGCGCGGACGCTGCTACCGGACGCGCTACTTGTGGGCCGGATTCTTCGTCGCCATCCATGCGGCGAAGCATTCCTCGAAGCAAACCGGCAAATTTCGTTTTGAAGTTGTTAGCCAACGCACTCATGGTTTCATGATACCTATGGCCGGGAATTGAGCAGGAAGTGAGCCAAGTCAAATTGTCGCATATATATGCAGTTTTAATGAATTTATCACAGTTAATTGAAAATCAATGACTTAGGTGTTTAAGGCGGTTTTTCCGGGTGTAAAAGCATGGGATATTCGCGGTGACCATTTGACTTTTTCTGTTCCATGTTTTGAACAGCGTTCCAATAACGTACAAAGGGTGACCAAAATTTTTTTTCTTGAGCAGAATCGGTTTGAAAACAAATTGACGGAAAGATGCGCAATTTGTAAATTGTCCGTCCGTTAGGGTTCCAGAGTAGCTCAATGGTAGAGCAGCCGGCTGTTAACCGGCTGGTTGTAGGTTCGAATCCTACCTCTGGAGCCAGTTGAACCCATCCTTTTCTGCTTGCCTGTCATAATTAGCTATTCTGATTACTGGTTGAAATCTTTCATTTTACCGTTCCGATTTAAGCGCCTGATTATCAATTCGTTTTGAGTGATTTTTGCAAAATCGCCCGATAAAGGAAAAAACCACGATTCGAGTAACGGCATCTTGAATGCTCTTCCCGGTGAACAGAAACAATTTAAGTCGGAATCGGTTGTTCCGATAACGAGATGTCGTGAGACATGGCGGTTGGCCGCCATTAAGAGCCAGCAGGGATAACGGTGTGCCGCCCTTTAAATGGTGTACCCGCAACATGGATGTTGCGCAAATACAATGCCCTTTACGGGGCGACTCACGGAAAGAGTTATATATGAGTGGAATGGTAATCAATACAAACCTGTCAGCAGAAACAACCGCCCAGTATCTGGAGCAGTCCAATCAAATGTTGAGCACCGCGCTGGCCCAGTTGTCATCCGGTTCGAAGGTCACTTCGCCGTCCGATGATAGCGCGGGTCTGGCTGTCTCAATGAGCCTGGTTGCCCAGGAGGGCGAAAATACAGCGGCGTCAAATAATATTGCTGACGCCCTTTCGTTCAACCAAACGCAGGATGGCTACATCCAGCAGGTCACATCGGCCCTGGATCGTATGAGCGAACTGGCTGTTCAAGCGCAAGACGTAACCAAGTCCAGCGCGGACATCCAGCTCTATCAAAACGAGTTCAATACTTTGGCATCCTACGTGACCAGCGTGGGCAACCAGAGCTTCAATGGTGTCAGCCTGTTCACGGGTGACAGCTTCAACATCACGATTGACGCCAGTGGCGACACGTTCACGATGGGAGGTGTTAACCTTTCCACTTCCACGACGTTCACCACGCTCACCACCGCTAGCGTTCTGACCAACGCTACGCAGGCGTTGACGGACGTGACGAGCGCCATCTCGCAGTTGGCGACGGACAGCGGCACGATTGGTACGAACGAAGAAACGCTGAACGATTACAGCAATCAATTGTCAACGCTGAACAACAACCTGTCGGCCGCGAACAGCACGATTATGGACGTGGACGTGGCTACGGCGAGTACGCAGTACGCCCAGGCAAACATCCTCGTGCAAGCGGGCACGGCGATGTTGGCTCAGGCCAACGCGGTTCCCGACCTCGCGCTGAAACTCATCACGGGTTAACGAGTTCGGTTAGAGCAGTTGTCAATTAGTTGAATAGTGATTACCTCGGACGGCGCGTAAGCGCCGTCCGAGCTTTGGCTATAAAATGGGGTTGGCAAGGCAATCGGTAGTCGTTAAATGAAGACAAAAGTAGAGCGTTAAAATATGTCAAATACGATAAGTTCAGGTTCCTCGTTGTTGTCAAATATCTTGTCTTCAGGCGATTTGCCCACTACCGGAAATCTGCAAACCACAACCGACGATTCGCCGGACTTGGCCATAGCAGGCGTGGCCTCGGGAGTTGATTGGCAAACTATTGTCCAGGAGCTTGCTGAGGCGGAGGCTGCGCCGGAAACACAATGGGAGGATGAACAGACCAGCATTAATACCCAGAATTCGGATTGGACCACAATTTCCAGTGACCTCAGCACACTCCAGACTGATGTGCAGAATTTGCAAAATTCGTCGCTTTATGAAACGGCTTCCGTTCAATCTTCCAATTCCGATATTGCCACGGGGACGGCCGCCACTAGCGCCACGTTGGGTAATTTCACATTTGATATTTCGCAACTGGCTACGGCCGCCCAATTGAACGGGGCCACCCAGGTCAATGGAGCTAATCTTGCCCAGGTGCTTGCCCCCGGCGGTAACTTGAGCAATGTGACGATTGGCACGGCAGGCTTTGCCACGCCGGTGACCGCAGGAACGTTCACAGTGGATGGCGATACCGTCACGGTTTCAACCACCGAATCTTTGCAGGATGTTTTCAACGCCATTTCCACGGCCACCAACGGCAAAGTTACAGCGAGCTACAATGATACGACGGATGAAATTACGCTGGCCAGCAGCGATGACAGCGAAGTCATCCTGGGCAGCGCGGCGGACACGAGCAATTTTCTCCAGGTCGCGCAGTTGTATAACAACGGCACGGACTCCGTCACCAGCACGTCCGCACTGGGCCACGTGCAGTTGGGCGGCACGATGACGGATTCTGATTTGTCCACTGCGATTACGGATGGCGGCAACGGTCAGGGCGCGTTCACGATTAATGGCGTTACGATTAATTACGATGCCAGTACGGAAAGCATTCAGGATGTCCTCAACAGCATTAATAGCTCCGCCGCCGGTGTCACCGCCAGTTATGATTCCACAACCAATCA
>JASHZU010000158.1 GCA_030042375.1 Verrucomicrobiia bacterium | reverse complement strand
GTTTTGGAAAGCGGCATCGATATCGTGGCCCGCCCGCCGGGGAAACAATTGCAGAGCATTTCTTTGCTGTCCGGCGGTGAACAAACCATGGTCGCCGTATCGCTCCTGTTCTCTATCTACCAGGTCAAGCCCAGCCCGTTCTGCCTGCTGGATGAATTGGATGCGGCGCTGGACGAGGCGAACATTAACCGTTTCGTGAAGTTGTTGCAGCGGTTCATCAATCATTCGCAATTCGTCATCATCACGCACAACAAACGGACCATTGCGATGGCCGACGTGCTCTACGGTGTGACGATGCAGGAGCATGGCGTGAGCAAGATCGTCGGCGTGAAATTCCACAAGGCGGACGAACAAACACCGGTTGTCGAAGCCGCTCCGATGGCCGAGGCGATGAATTAATTAGCTGGTGCCGGTGGCCGGACTCGAACCGGCACGACTTTTTAAGGTCCCAGGATTTTAAGTCCTGTGCGTCTGCCATTTCGCCACACCGGCGGCATTGACACGTTTGGAGGGATAGTCTGCATCAATGCCGCGGTTTTGTCACCATTTCTCCGGCAGGCGCCAGCAAATCAACCAACCTCACGACTACAAAAAACGGCGGCCAGGTGTTGGCCGCCGTATGGCGCAAGCGCGGTCTAAAAGTCGTATGCTCCGGATGCGGCGGAAATTGCTCCGAGCCAGGAGAAACTGCCCTGGATTAAGTGAATATACCCGTAGCCAGTAAACGTCGCCGTACTCGGGCTGTCTAAATAAAAAGAACTCGGGGTAGTCAAAGACCAGCCTCTAACCGACACTTTTGGCTGAAACGTGCCGAAAAAGCGTAGCGAGGTTAGGTCATTGTGCTCGGACCAATAGGGGGCAGTGATACTAAGTGACGCGGTGTCTATGGCACTGTACTTACCAGCACCGGTTTTTTCATCGATATTTGCAAGATATGCGGAAATAAGGGGAGGACCGCAACAATCACAGCAACAATCGCAGTCATCATCGCCAGACAATAATGGGGTGATTGTTACTGCCGTCTTTGTCACTAACGCCGGCACGGAGTTAGAAGAACCGAGGTTCCCAAAAAGCCAGTCAGAGGCAATGAGTCTCATGAAGCTGTAATAGACGCCATTGTTATCGTATCCGCTCAACTGGTAATAGGAACCCTTACTGTCGGTCACGTAAAAAAAGCCGTTATATTTGCCGTCGCTACCTTCCGGAAAGTACGCGATATATCCCTTGGCGGGGAGAGTCGTCGCGAGGTTATTTGAGCCATTGGAAGCATTGGCCACGGCGTTGGAAATCAGATTGTAGATGAACGCGTTGTTAATGGACATTGTTTTCGTGGTGGCAATGTAATTGGTCCCTTTCATGTAATTGGTCAGGTTGAATACGGCCGTGGCGGTGAGACTGAATTGCGCCGCAGCCTTCCCCGCCGTAAAAAACAATGCCGCTGCTACTGCAATAAACAATATTAATTTTTTCATGTTATTCCTTCGATTAGATTTGTTTTGGTTTTTCTCCCCTGATTGTACCCTAACTTTCACTATTAGCTTCCCTTCAGGCTCTGTCAACAATATTTCATGGCAAGATAACGCGCCGCAAGGGTGCCGGTCGGGAAAAGAATCGGGGCGGGCCTTGATACGGCCGGAAAAAAGACGGTCTATTTTAGCGCTGCGTAAACACGATGCACATCGTCGTGATCGTCCAGCGCCTGCAGAAAATCCGTCACTTCCCGGCGCTGCGCGTCAGAAACTTCCGTAAAATTTTTCGCGACGTAACGAATCTCCGAGGCGATGACATTCCAACCCGCGGCCTTCAATGCCTTGGAGACGTGGTCGAGGTCCTTGATTTCCGTCAGGAACCGTGCGCCGGTTTGCCCGGTGGGAATTTCTTCGGCTTCCAGCGGCTCGATTTCCGCCGCGCCGGCTTCAATCGCGTCCGCTTCCGCATCACGTTTGGCGTCGGTATGAGTGGCTTCGACGACGCCGAGGTGATTAAAAAAGAACGCGACGCTGCCGGGTTGCCCCAACGTGCCGGCCTTGAACAAATTGCGGATTTCCGGCGCGGTGCGATTGCGATTGTCCGTCAAACATTCGACGACGACGGGAACCTTATGCGGCGCGAATCCTTCGTAAACGACCGTCTCATAATTGACTTTTTCCTCGCCAATTCCCGCGCCTTTTTTGATGGCGCGCTCGATGGTGTCTTTGTAAACGGAAGCTTTTTTAGCCTTTTCGATGGCGACAAACAGGCGCGCGTTGAGGTCAGGGTCAGGGCCGCCGAGCTTGGCCGCGACCATGATTTCGCGGACGAGTTTGACGACCATCTGGCCTTTTTTCTGCGCGCTGGCTTCGCGCCCGGCTTGTTTCCATTGTGCGCCCATTATTTTCTTGAAAGGAAATTTTAATCAATTCTTCGGCCTATCGCAACCGTTGGTGTCACATCATCTTTTCGTTCATAACTATTAATAATAGTGGCCGTAAATTTTGATGAAAATAATACTTGAAAAGAGGCCGGAGCGGGCGCATAGAGGTAAATATGAAAACCAGCGTACCTGTCAGCGCGCTGTTGCATCACAAGGGAGCGACAGTGTGGCAAATTTCGCCGGAGGCTACAGTCTTCGACGCCATTCAACTCATGGCCGATAAAAATATCGGCGCCCTGCCAGTCCTGTCCAAGGGCCGGCTTGTCGGTATTTTTACCGAACGGGATTATACCCGCAAAATCGCCCTCGCCGGGAAGACCTCGAAACAAACCCTCGTAAAGGAAATTATTTCGGCGGACGTTGTCACCGTGACGCCGGATGAATCCGTGGAAGAATGCATGCGATTGATGACGGAGCATCGCATCCGCCACCTGCCGGTCATGCAAAATGACGAGATGGTGGGTATTATCTCCATTGGCGATCTCGTGAACTGGATTATTTCCATGCAGGAGACGACGATTGCGCAGATGGAAAGCTACATCAGCAGCGGATTGGGAACCTAAAAACAGCGTTACGCTGCGCCGATTTCGCGCCTGGCCGGGCGCGGTTGAGAAAGGCTATCACCGGCCAAAGTGGAGGCAACCATTGCGGAGAATAACATCGCCGCTTTGCTGTGAAATCGCTGTGGATTGCGAATGAGGTTT
>JASHZU010000157.1 GCA_030042375.1 Verrucomicrobiia bacterium | reverse complement strand
GCGGATTTTAATTCTGCGGCGCTTCAGGGGACCAACGCGGCTGATGTCGCCATCATGACCGGCGTCGTGGGCGGCGCGGCCTCGCGCGCAGGCTCCCCGGCGGATGTTTTTACCACCACGCTCCTGGGATCTTCTCCGAGTGTTCCGGGTCTTTCGTTGGAAGAGGATGACAATGCTTATTCCGCGCTGACGCAATTTAGCAGCCCTCCTTCGGCCGGCAACGGAGTGTTGGATGCGGGCTTGTCCTGGGAAAACTACGTGGAGCCTGCCAACACCGCTTCAACGTTCTTAGGGGTGACGGGCGTGAACCCGGATTCCCTGGTCAGCACCTCCAGCGTTCTTTATGAAGCGCTCTGGCAAACCAGCGATCAGAGCCTGAGCCAGGTGGATCCCTGGACTTATGACGGCTATTTCACGCTGGATCTCACGGGCGATGGCGGTCCAACCCTGACTTTCACTCCGGTTCCTGAACCGTCGAGCTATTTGATTTCCGGCGCAGGCGGCATCTTAGTGCTGTTGCTTCGTGGCCGGCTGTGGCGCAGAAACGCCTGATTTGGAGACCCAATTCACGACACATAAACCATCAACCAACCAATAAATAAACAGGAATATGAAAACAAGTACATTAGCCAGCGCCGCTATCGTCGCCTTGGGGATCGCTTCCCAGGCCAGCGCACAGACGACGGTCTATCTGACCGGTTCGACGGCGTTTCGTTCGACAGTTTACGCAGCGTTAGAAAATAATAACGGCACCAATAACGGCGGCATTTTTGACGCCGGCACGGTGACCTCGGTCACATTCGGTAACAGCACCGCCGGCAGCGCCAATTACATGCTGTTCTCCGGCAACATCGCCGGTTCACCGGTCTATATTAACTGCGCCTGGAGCGGTTCTGAAGCCGGCATCGCTTCTGCCTGTAACACGACCCTCACAAACCAGGATCGCAACGGCAATCCGATTGTGCTTAACGGTTCACCTGAAACTTGGGTGAGTGCGAGCGCGGTGGCATCATTCCTGCAGGCGGGAAACAATACGGAGAGCACCAATCCGGCCGCCTTTCAAATGGAATCCAGCACCCGTCAAGCGGACCTGACGCAGGCCGATACTTCCCAGACTATTTCTTGGACTCCGGCTACCTCGGCCAACCCGGCGACGGAACTGGTCAGCTATGGCACCGAAGCGGAAGTGACCTTTACCCTGGCCAAAAATGTTCAACCGGAGCCCTCGAACGAATGGACGCATTTGTCGAACATCACTCTGCCCCAGCTCAATACATTGATTGGCAGCGGCGCTCTGCCGGCTGGCTTCCTGACGGGCAATACGACGGACGATGATTTCACTGTGTATCTCGTCGGCCGTAACCTGGGCTCAGGCACCCGCATGAATACTCTCGCCGGCAGCACCTATGGCGCTCACCGGTCCGTGGAGCAGTACTCCATCGGCTACGGTGTCGAATCCAATGACCCTCCGCAGGAGGACGCGCTGGTTCTCAACCCCGAAGGCGACAATGGTTATGAAAGCGGCGGCAGCGTGGCGAAAGCGCTGGCTTGCACGAACCCTCCCGCGGGCGGCACTGGTCCCGGTTACGGCAGCTGCCAGCAGACGGATCCGTTCTACGGTGGCGTGGGCTGGTATGCGATTGGCTATGTTGCTCCTTCGGACGCCCTCAGCTCCGGTAACTATGGCGGCGTGGCTACCAACAACTGGATCACGCTGGACGGGGCTATTTCCTCGGACGGCACCATCGAGAACGGCCTCTGGTGGCTTTGGGGTAATGAACACCTCTACGGTCGCGCCGGGATTTCGGGCACCCCGAACACGGTCGGTAACCTGCTCTTTAAGGGCATCCAGAAGACGATGGCTAACCTGGGATACGGAGTCACTAACTCTGCCCATGATCCTGGCATTCCGCTCGCTCTCATGAATGTCAACAAATCCAGCGACACAGGCTTCCCGGCTCCGGGCACGCCTTAATCGAATGAATCACGGTTGAGATGCAGTTTACGGTACGGCCAGCGCGGAGTTACTTCCGCGCTGGCTGTTGGGTTTATGGCACGATATTAAAAAAGGTACTGGGGCGAATGAAAGGCACCTGTTTTTCATGAAAACAACCTTAAGAGTTTCCGTTTTGTTAAACCTTTTTCTGCTGGGCGGCCTGCTTTTTGCCCTCATGAGCCGGCGCAAAGAAGAAACTCTTCCAGCGCCGGTTGCAGCCATGCCCTCGGCGCCGACGATGACAAATTCCACTTCCACAGCACCGGAAACCCCGGCGGAGGCATTCCGCTGGCACCAGCTTGACTCGGGAAATGATTATCGTCTTTTTATCGCAAATTTACGCGCCATCGGCTGCCCTGAAAATACGATTGAAGACATTGTCCGCGGCAATGTCAGCCGGGCTTTTGACTGGGAACGCAGCAAGCTGGGGATTAATGCTTCCACCGATGGTCCATGGTCAGAATCCAGTGAGATGGCTTTGATCGATGGCTTGCTGGGAAAACCGCCAACGAGTGGGATGCTGGCTTATTCGGGAGCGATTAACAGCCC
>JASHZU010000156.1 GCA_030042375.1 Verrucomicrobiia bacterium | reverse complement strand
CAAGCTTGATGGCAGCACTGGGATCACCGGGTGGGTCTGTCCAGACCAACGTGACCTGCAATGGCTGGTCGCTGCCGTAGTCGTTGGGGTTAACGGTGAGGTCGAATGTTTCGCTATCGCCAGTGGCCAGGGCATTCGTGACATTTTGATCGCGGAAGAACTCAGAACAGTTTGGTCCCGGCACATCTATATCCCCGGCAGCCGGTACATTAGTAACACCGGCGGGGACAGAATTGGACAAATCAGGCTCGCCCCAACCTTCAAAATTTACCGGCTCGCTGAGTTGTTCGCTATAGCCGGTAGTGCGGGCACCATTGATGGTCATGGCCTTGAGCAGTGCCGGACTGGGCACGAGGCCAAGGTCATTGGTAAAATAATCCTGGAGGAGGGCGAGATAACCCGAGATGGCAGCAGCGGACATGCTGGTGCCGGTTTCGTAACGATAGTACTCGGGCTGCGTACCGAGGTTGTCATTCAGGTTTGATAATACCTCATAATAATTCCCCACTTGGTTTGTGGTCTGGACGTCCACAACCAAATCATAAGACAAGGGGCTCATCGTGACGTTGCTGCCCTCGACGGCCCAATCTGTGTTTATGACGGAGGGGGCGGGAACTATTGTGACATTATTACTGCCAAAACCAATGTATGAGAATGCACTGCCATTGGTAGAGAGATATAAAGGAATCGGGGGAAGCACGCTGGGCGAGAGCGGATTGGTAGCGACACTAAAAATGACATCAACCGTGTTACTGGGCACAAAGAAGTTGAAGGAGGAGAGACTGAAGGAATTGGTTGGAATAAAATCAGGGAAATCACTAATATTATCAACAATGGGATTGTAATAATTGGTTTCGTCCCACTCGGTAGAGCGGCAGGAAATAACGAATGTGCCGGGCGCGACGACGTCCGGCTTGAACCGGCCGAAAGTACCTTCCGTGCCAATGCCGACGTTGCCGCAGCTTGAGAAGCCGGGCACGGTGTTGGCGTCAGAAGTTTCATCCTGCCACGGCGTGGAAACAGTACCGTCGGCATTCGTCACTTGATTGGTGATGTTACGATCTTCCTCGAGGGCGCCGACAGTCATAATATCTTTGGCTGTACCCGGTGAAGAAATGGTATCAGGCAGGCCGCCGTCTCCTTCATTACCGGCGGCAAAGACGAACAGAACCGGTTGCGGGCCGGGGGTGAAGGGAAGAGCATCACGGGTAGCGGCGTCGTAACTGGCGGCGGCAAGGTCATATTCAAAATCGCCGTCGTAAGTCCAACTATTATTGGAAATCAAAGCATTATTGGTGGCGGCCGTCTGCTGCAGGGTTTGGTCGTCATCATTGAAATTCATCGAGAACATCTTCGCAAAAGGCGCTTTGCCACGGAATTGGAAGTTAGTGCCGGGCACCCCGGCATAACCGGGCATCGTATAAGGACCGGCAGCATTGGTGACTGTGGCGGATTCCGTCCCGTCACCGGCAATGATGCCTGCGACGTGTGTACCGTGGCCGTCGGTGTCCACGCCATTGGCCGGATTGTTAAAAGAGACGCGAAGGCCGAGGTTTGCGATGCCGCTAAAATCAGGATGGTTGGTATCGATGCCGGTATCGTTGACTTCGACGAGGACGTTTGAACCATAAAGGTTCATGTAATTTGTCGATGTGATGGGGTCGGCGGCGACGCCGAGCGCGGGACGGGCGAGGTCGTTGGCGGTGGTGCGGCGAAAAGTTGGCTCGACAATATGGACGCCGGTCAGGTTGGCGATGGCAGTCCAATCGGACGGGGGCTCTATTTTGACAATGGTATAACCCGCAGCTGAGTTTTCTTCGGACAGGATCGTACCGCCCAATTGCTGAATTTGCTGGATGGTTGACTGGGCGTCATCGGGGAAAAGGCCAACGTTTAACTGCACATTGGGAGGCAAGGCCTGATCGGCCATGGCAAGCAACGGAGCCTGGACTTTGTAATATGGCTCGTAGGGAATAACGGACTGCACGAGAGGATTTGAAGCGAGTGCGTCGGCAACGGAGGCGGTAGCGCGCACGAGGTAAGCATCATTGGGAATGTAAGAAACAATCGTCGCTCCTGCTGCCGCCAATATCGAGCGAAATGCCGGACTGATGGGCCCGCGAGCCTGGACGACGTAAGCGCCAGGGTCGCCCTGGGACTGCAATTTTTTAGGGATGGACAGGTTTAACTTTAAGCTGGTATCGATGAACGCGTTTTCGAGCAGAATGGCGTGGGGATTATGAGCGAGCTGACCGATGGATTTATCGGTATTGCTCAAACGCCAGGCAAATTTATTGGTGGCCGACGAAGCGGCGGCTGATTTTACGGCATTGGTAGAAACAGCGTGAAGAGTCGAAGATTGAGACGCGGAAACAGCCGATGACGCGGCAGAAGGAGATTTGACTTTTAAAGATTTGCCTTGAAACAACAAAAGCCAAATGCCCGCAGCACAGAGCAACAGGATAAAAAACCATGTCAGCGGATGGCGTCTCATTATTGTTGTGGTCATTATTACACAGGCATTTTCAAAAAGCTAGACGTAAATACAAAATAAATACAAAAAATCGCTCAAAGCCTTAAAAATGAGGTTTTTTGGATATTTTCGATTATGCGCGGCCTTCCGAACTTCATGGGTTGACATTTTTTCCCGATTCAATAAGGTGCCTGCCACTAATAAACATTTAATTAAGCTTTTTTATGGCTGCTAAAACTCCCGAAAAATCTACTGAAAAAACCGTTGATAACAAGGCTGCCGCGACCCGTGCGCGTGAGTTGGAAGCCGCTATTTCGACTATTACTAAAAGTTATGGCGATGGCGCGATTATGCGACTGGGCGAAGCGCATGCGCTAAAGAAGATTGAAGTGATTCCGACGGGGGCGCTGGCGGTGGACCTGGCGCTGGGCGTGGGCGGAGTTCCACGGGGACGCGTAGTGGAAATTTTCGGGCCGGAATCTTCGGGCAAAACGACGCTGATGCTTCATGTGATTGCCAATGCGCAGAAAGCGGGCGGGCTGGCGGCGTTTATCGATGCCGAACATGCGCTGGATCCGGGATACGCGAAAAAGCTTGGAGTAAACCTGGACGATTTGCTGGTGTCGCAACCGGATTCTGGCGAGGAAGCGCTAACGATATGCGAGACGCTGGCACGTTCCAACGCGCTGGATGTGATCGTGATTGATTCAGTGGCGGCGCTGGTGCCGAAGGCGGAACTGGAAGGAGAGATGGGCATGGCCACAATGGGTATGCAGGCGCGGTTGATGTCGCAGGCGTTGCGCAAGCTGACGGCGATTTTGAACAAGTCAAAGACGACGTGTATTTTCACGAACCAATTGCGCGAGAAAGTGGGCGTGATGTTTGGCAACCCAGAAACAACGCCTGGCGGCAAGGCGCTGAAATTTTACGCGAGCGTGCGGATTGATATCCGCCGCAAGGACACATTGAAAGATGCCGCAGGAAATGCCATTGGCAACCACGTGAAGGTAAAGATCGTGAAGAACAAAGTCGCGCCGCCGTTTGCCGAAGCGGAGTTTGATATCGTTT
>JASHZU010000155.1 GCA_030042375.1 Verrucomicrobiia bacterium | reverse complement strand
GTTTGTTGAAGTCGGCGGCATGGTCGGCGGATATTTTTGCGGAGGCGGGCAAGCGCGCGGAGATGGGGACATTGGGAAAGCGCAGGGAGAAGACCGAGCCTTGACCCAGGGCGCTGGTCACGGTGATGTCGCCGCCCATCATTTCCACGACGCGTTTGACAATGGAAAGCCCAAGGCCCGTGCCTTGGGTTTCCTTTTCACGATAGGCGCCGGCCTGGACGAACGGTTTAAAGATAACGACCAGCTTGTCCTGCGGGATGCCTACGCCGGTATCCGCGACCTCAATCAGGAGCGAGACGTGGCTGCTGTCCGACAGTTTTTGGGAAGAAACCGAAATGCGCACGTGGCCGCGGTCGGTAAATTTGATGGCGTTGCCGACCAAGTTGACCAAAATTTGCCGCAGCCGGACGCGATCCACCATCAGGGCGCGCGGCAAGTCCCCGGCGAAGTGGCATTCCAGTTTAATCCCTTTTTTGAAAGCAGGCTCGGAAAACAAAGTGTGGATAAAGTCACAAAGCTCCGGGGGATCGGTCGGCTCCGGACGCAGTTCCATCGCGCCAGCCTCGATTTTGGACATATCCAGGATGTCGTCGATCAATTGCAGGAGGGAGGTAGCGCTGGAGCGAATGGATTGGATGTAGATACGGTGTTTTGCTTCCTGCAATTCGCCCTGGAGCAATTCGCTGAATCCGAGAATGGCGTTCATGGGCGTGCGAATTTCGTGGCTCATGTTCGCCAAAAAAGCGCTTTTTTCACGGCTGCTCCGCTCGGCCCGCAACCTGGCCTCAACCAATTCGCGTTCCCGCTCCTGGTTTTTGATAGTCGTGCGCGCGAACCAGGACGCCAAAATGCCGGCAACAATCCCGATGATTCCCGCGACAAGGCTGGTCATAATAGCGAAAGACAACTCCGCATCCAGTTGTTCGCGTACCCCCGTTTTTTGATCGTAATAAATTGTGTTTAGAACGGATATCTGTTTGCGAATTTGGTCCATGATTTGTTTGCCCTTGGCCGTGCTGGTCAATGCCTGCGCATCGTGCAAGCTATGATTACGCGCATCAATCGCCTGGCGGTTGAAATCGGAGAGTGCTTCTGATTCGGCGCGCAAATCTACTACCGCTTTCAGCATGTTCGTGTTCCCGGCGGCCATGTCCGCAAGCTGGTCAAATTGCGCCTCGTAGTTGGTCTGTGCCGTATTGTAGGAATCGAGAAAATTGGTGTTATCGGTAATAATGAACCCGCGCACGCCCGTTTCACTATCGAGCATGGTTTTGAGGATTTCATCCACTTGCGGCCCGACGGCCGCCCATCGCCTGCCTGCTGTGACTGTGTGAGAAAGCCGCGCCCAGGAAACCGCAGCCAGGAATACACTCACGATGGAAAGTGTAAGCCAAACACCGACCGCCAATTTGTAGACCGCCTGATATTTTGCCTGACGCAACATATCTAATGAATTAAAACTTATCAGCCATTCACCAGTTAAGAGGAAAATTTACTCGTTTTAAGGAGAAAGTCCATCTCCCCGCCTGCTTTGGCAGCAATCCTTTACAAAGGTTAACAATGCAGGCCAAATTAAAATAAAAACCTTGCCCGGAGATGCATTGAACGGTTAATCAGATTCATGCTGCAATCGTCCGCCGAAAACCAAATCCCGCTCGTCGTGGACCTGGACGGCACGCTTATCAAAACGGATTTGCTGTGGGAGTCGCTGCTACAGTGGCTCCGAAAAAACCCTTTGGGAATTTTTATCGTCCTGCTCTGGTGGACGCGCGGACGCGCATTCCTGAAACAACGGCTGGGTGAACGCGTGAAGATAAATCCGGCCATACTGCCCGTTAACGAAAAATTCCTGAACTGGCTGCGCGAACAAAAGGCTTCCGGGCGAAGAATGGTCCTGGCCACCGCGTCCGATTTCCAGATGGCCAAACTTGTGGCCGACTATTTTGGATTTTTTGATGAAGTTTTGGGCAGCGATGGCCGGACGAATCTGCGTGGAAAAAACAAGCTTAAGGCGCTGGTGGGAAAATTTGGCGAGCGCGGGTTTGATTACGCAGGCAATTCGTCTGTTGATTTAGCCGTTTGGCGGGGCGCACACGCGGCAATCGTCGTTAATGGCGGACGCTCACTCGAAAAACGGGCGGCACTCTGCGCCAATGTCCAGAGATGCTTTTAACAAAATTTTTCGCGGCTTTTCGAAATTAATTGCCCGTTAAACGAATGCCATCTGCTCTTGCGTTTATACCCGGTTTGGGCAAGCTCGCCCGGTGAATATCTCTTCCGGGAAAAAATTCATTGGCCTCTTCTGCGCCATTGCCGCCGGGCTTTTGCTGGCCGCGGCCTTTCCCAAAATCGAATTTGCCGGCGGAGCGTGGATTGCTCCGGGCCTTTTAGCTTTTGCGGCACAAAATAAAAAAGGATGGGCGGCCTTTCGTATCGGGGTCATTGGCGGCTTGTCTTTTTGGCTGGTCTCGCTTTATTGGCTCCTGGAAATTCCTTACCGTTGGCATTCGATCCCGCTGGGCCCTGCGGCTGGCTGGCTGGCTTTGTGCTCGGTTCTGGCGCTCTTTTCCGGCGCGTGGACCTGGCTGGTTTCAATTCCTCAATGGCGGACAACCGGTTCCTGGCCCGGGCGTTTGCTGTGGTCGCTTGTGGGTGCGGCGGCGTGGGTGGCGCTGGAAATGATCCGAGCGCACCTGTTGGGCGGCTTTCCGTTTAGCTTTCTGGGCGTGTCCCAATTTAAAATGGTCCCGCTTATCCAAATCGCGTCCGTTACCGGCGTCTATGGGGTTTCATTCCTGGTGGTGTGGACTTCGTTGTCGTTCTATTCCGCTGTCCGCATGATTTTTGCCCTGCCCAATTCACGGTTCGCCTGGCAGCCGGAAATTTTTCCGCCCCTGCTCGCCGTCGCCGTGCTGTTCGCCCTGGGCGAAATCAGGGTCAATGAACCGGTTCCAACCACCGGCACGCTGCACGTAGCTTTGATTCAGCCGTCCGTACCGCAAACTTTGATTTGGGATGACACGGCCAATGCCGAACGCTTTCAACAATTGCTTCAGCGTTCGGAAAACGCACTTACCAACCAAACGGATTTGTTAATTTGGCCGGAATCGGGAGTGCCGGAATTTGACGATGCTGCCTATGCCGCCATTACCAACCTGGTTTCCAACCATCACATTTGGTTGATCTTCAACGCGGATGACGTGGTGCCGCACCCCAACGCGACCAATGAATATGACAATGATTATTTTAATGCGGCCTTTTTAGCGGGCCCCGACGGACGGCTGCGTTTCGACGAAATTTATCATAAACAAAAACTGGTGATGTTCGGCGAATACATCCCGTTTGTAAACTGGCTGCCGTTTGTGAAGTGGTTTACGCCCATCACCGGCGGTTACACACCCGGCATTTCCGCGGTGAAATTTAACCTGGAAAATTTGCACATTACGGCCTCGCCGCTGATTTGTTTTGAAGATTTGTTTCCCCAAATGGGCCGCAAGGCCGCTGCCGGCAACACCGATTTCCTGGTAAATTTGACCAATGACGGCTGGTTTGGGCAAAGCGCCGAGCAATGGCAGCATGAGACGAGCGCGATTTTCCGGGCGGTGGAAAACGGGTTGCCGCTTGTGCGGTGCTGCAACAACGGCGTGACTTGCTGGATTGATGCCAATGGCCGGGAGATGCAAATTTTTCGGGACAATGAAGGCAGCGTTTATGGCGCCGGGGCAATGGTTTTTGACCTGCCCCTGCAAAAACGCCCTCCCACTTTTTATACCCGCCACGGAGATTGGTTTGGCTGGAGCTGCGTCGGAATAGCGTTGATCCTTTTCATTTCAAAGTGGCGTGCCCGGCAAAAGATTGAGCCGAGTGCCGTTTAAACCAGCCTCCCAAACCACAACCGTAACGCCATTAATGGCCGAGCAACGTGCGGTAAAAATGACGCAGATTCGTAGACGAGATGGTGTCGGTATAGGTAAAAGGCGGTATATTCGTCTCCACGCTGGCCCAGTTTAGCAGGTTCGTCGAGGCTTGGACGATGACTGAGAAATGTGGAGAAGGCGCGGAAATGGTAAGATGAAAATGATTGCCGGTAGCGAGCCCCTGCAAGGTCGGCACAGGCTGGAATGCCAATCCAGCAGGGTAATAATCCGATGCTTCAGAGAAAAAATTGCTTTGGGTTCCACCTGGCGTAATCTCGACGATGGTGGATGCACCTTGATTCGCTACAAAGAGATTGCCTGCGCTATTAAAAGCCAACCCCCATGGTTCAATCAATGCCCCGGGGGAAAAAGTACTTTTTGATCCAGCCGGTGTGATTTTAGTAATGCTGCCCGTGGTGACATCATTTGCCACATACAAATTGCTTGCATTATCAAAAGCAAGCGCCGCTGGGCTGCTTAATCCGGAGGCAAAAACATTCAGGTTTGAGGCCAATATTCCATTATAATTTGTGAATTCGTAGATTTTGCCACTATTGTAATCTGCTTCAAAGAGATCTCCAGCGTTATCAAAAGCCAGCCCTATGGGCCCATTCAACCCATTAGTAGCAAAAAGAGTGGGATTTGCCATTAACGTCCCGTTGTAATTTGTAAACACATAAATATCATCGCTTCCGAAATCCGCTTCAAAGAGATTCCCCTCTGCATTAAACGCCAGGCCATAAGGACTGTGCAATCCAGACACAAAAACCCCGGAATTTGGATTTAAAGATCCATTCTGGTTGGTAAATTCGTAAATTTCGCCGTTGTCCGCATCCGCCACAAACAGGTTCCCCGCGCTATTAAATGCCAGAATAAAAGAGCCGGCGGATACAGGACTGAAGATGCTTTGAGATGCGCCTGGTGTGATTTGATAGATGCCATTGAAGCCGTCGTAATCTGCTACAAACAGATTTTGCGCCGACGAAGCAGGCCTCAACAAGAATAAACCCGCACACATCATTACGGTGGACAGGAGGTTTGTCCTTTTAATACGGATTTTCATAGTTAGCGGGGAAAAGCAACAGCTTACAGACCATTGATAATGCCTGGCACGACAATCACTAGATAAATACGTTATTGGGACAAAACAATACTCTACCGTACCATCATTTCGTGAAATGTCAAACAGACAGCGCCATAACATATTCAAAAGTAATGATTTATACAA
>JASHZU010000154.1 GCA_030042375.1 Verrucomicrobiia bacterium | reverse complement strand
GCCAGCGCATAGATGAGAAAAACCACGGCACTGACAATCAGGCGCGTGAGCGTGACGAATTTGGGCTGCTGCGTGACGAAGCCGAGGGGGTTTTTCTTCTCATGGCTTTTGGTGATAAAGGCTTCGCTAGCGTAACGGATGGACTGAACCAGGATATGTGCCAAAACGGCCAGGACAATGATAATGAGGACGTGCACCGTGTGGTGGGTACTATCCCAAAATTGCGTCAGCGGGCCTGGGAGCGACGGCGGGGTGTTGGTGCTTGCAGTTGTGCTGTTCATTGGCGGGAACAAAATAATCCGGTAAAGGCAGGTTGCAAATGGGATTTGAGGATTTATTCGGGGGGAAGCCGGTCTTTCTTGACTCGAACCGCGCGGGTTTTATCATGTGCGTTTTTATGACGAAGATTCAAAATATTGAGGCGCGCGAAGTTTTTGATTCACGCGGTAACCCAACAGTGGAAGCGGATGTGACGCTGGAATGCGGCGCGGCAGGACGCGCAGCGGTGCCCAGCGGCGCCAGCACAGGGGAACACGAGGCCGTTGAATTGCGGGACGGCGATAAAAAGAGGCTTTTGGGCAAAGGTGTGCTGAAGGCCGTCGCGAATGTGACGGAAAAGATTTTACCGGCGTTGCGGGGAGTTGATTCGCTCGACCAAATCACGGTGGACCGGACGATGCTCGACGTGGATGGCACGGAAACGAAGTCGAAGCTGGGTGCGAATGCGATTTTGGCGGTGTCGCTGGCAAACGCGAAAGCGGCGGCGGCGGCGTTGAACCTGCCGCTGTTCAAATACCTGGGCGGGCCGAACGCGAAAGTGCTGCCGGTGCCGATGGCGAATGTCATCAACGGCGGAGCGCACTCAGACGCGCCGATTGATTTCCAGGAATTCATGATTATGCCGCTGGGGTTGCCGACCTTCAGCGAAGGGCTGCGGTCGATTGTGGAGACATTCCACGCGCTGAAAGCGGTTTTGAAGAAGAAAGGCTTCAGCACGGCGGTGGGCGATGAGGGCGGTTTTGCGCCGAAGCTCGGGAGCGTGGAAGAGGCGCTGGAAACGATTTTGCAGGCCATCAAAGACGCGGGCTACAAGCCGGGCAAGGACATTTACCTGACGCTCGACCCGGCGGCCTCGGAATTTTACGACGGCAATTCGAAATACACCTTCAAGAAATCCACGGGCGAAACCGTGAGCGGCGACGACCTGGTGGATTTTTACGCGAAGCTCGTAGCGAAATATCCAATTGTTTCCATCGAAGACGGCTGCGGCGAGAGCGATTGGACGACTTGGAAGAAGCTCACCAATAAGATTGGCGACAAGGTCCAACTCGTGGGCGACGATTTGTTTGTCACGAACGTGAAGTTCCTGCAGAAGGGAATTGATACAGGCACGGCGAATTCAATCCTCGTCAAAGTGAACCAGATTGGCTCGGTCACGGAAACGTTCGATGCAGTGGAATTGGCAAAGACGCATGCCTACACGGCGGTGCTGTCGCATCGCTCGGGAGAGACGGAAGATTCCACGATCGCGGACATTGCAGTGGCGACGAATTGCGGGCAGATCAAAACGGGGTCATTGAGCCGTTCGGATCGCCTGGCAAAATACAACCAGCTTCTGCGCATCGAACAAATTCTCGGCAAGAATGCGATTTATGCCGGGACGAGCGCGCTGCCGAAGAAAAAATAATCCCGAAGCGGGTGGATAGTCAGTACCTCTAAAGAGTATTTGAGTTTCTACGGAAACGGCGTTAGTTCAGTCGTTGTCGATTAAAAAGACAAAGAGAGACTAGAACTATGAAGAAAATACTTATTATGTCCGTGTTCGTAGTGGGGGCGCTGGCCGCACGCGCTGATGACACCGCCGCATTCCAGCTTTCGTTGACGCCAAGTGTGGCGCTTCAACCAAGCTCAACGCGAATCAACGGCTTGTCGCTCAACATCTGGGGCGAGAATCCGCAAACCGGCGTGGCGTTCGGCTTCATCAATGGCAGCACCGGCGAGAGTACAGGCTTTAGCTGGGGACTGTATAATTATGATGAATCCTACACCGGTGTCCAATGGGGCCTGGCCAATTACAGCGATAAAAGTTTCGATGGCTGGCAAGGTGGCCTTGTCAACCTGGATGAGGACTATTCCAAGGGAGTGATGCTGGGCGTGGCGAATTACTCGGACGAAATGCACGGCTTGCAGGTTGGCGTGTTCAATTATGCCGACGATCTCGATGGCGTCCAGATCGGGCTGCTAAACGTCGCCAACGACAATGATTGGTTCACGAGTTTTCCGAACGAACTGGCGAAGGGATTTGTGCTGGTGAACTGGTCGTTCTAAAAGAAATTTGCAAATGAAAGCCGGAGACCGGGAACGGTTTCCGGCTTTTAATTTTAATATCCCTGCTTGAGCAGCCACCAGGTGCCGAAGATAGCGGCCAGGCTAATCAGCGTCATGGGAAGGGCAGGAGTGAAACAGGCGGCGACCGACATAACGACGCCGGCAGCAAACGGGATCATCGATTTCTGCCGCCAGCCATAAATCAAATAGCCGCTGCCAATGGCGCCCCAAATGGCCGATGCCAAAAGGAAACTCGTCGTCCACGAACCGGGATTTATCAGATTATTCATTGCTTATGCGAAAATAGATTGCGTTTTGGCTGGAATATAGCATATTGGGTACCAAGGCTTAATCAACCGATTGTTCCATGAACAGTTTTTTCCGTCCTAATTTGGACCGCCAGGGGCGCATGGCTCGTGGTGTCATGGGAGGATTATGTCTCATTGCCGGGGTGATTATTGGCGGGGATGTCTTGTGGTGGGCGGGGTTGATTTTGGTGGCGGCCGGCCTGTTTGCGATTTTCGAAGCGGTTTCAAAATGGTGTATTATGCGCGCGTGCGGGATTAAAACGAAGTTTTAACCCGGGCGTGAATTTGATTTTTAAAAGGGGA
>JASHZU010000153.1 GCA_030042375.1 Verrucomicrobiia bacterium | reverse complement strand
ACGAGGAAATTTCGCTCGCAGCCAGGCCGGTGATGACTTCCTCGGCGGTGGCGCTCAGGATCCATTCGCGGTTGCCGCTGTCCTTGGCTTTAAAAAGGACGTCGCGCGCGGTTTCATAACGGCCGCTTTGCTGCCAGATTTCGGGCGGCTGGAGCGCGGGCATGAGGAGTTCGATGGCCCCGGCGCGGTTCATTTCGTCGCGGACGATTTGCTCAATTTTGCGCAGGGCGCGAAGGCCGAGCGGCAGAAAGGTGTAAACCCCGCCGGCGAGCTTGCGGATAAGGCCGGCGCGCAGCAGGAGTTTATGGGATAAAATTTCAGCGTCCGCAGGCGCTTCGCGGAGGGTCGGGATAAGTGTTTGTGTCCAACGCATGACAAAGGGCGGAGTATGAGGGAAAAAAACGCTTTCGCCAATACGGGATTTTATGGAAAGAGGGACGCGCACCGGGCGCAAAGGAAGGATTGTTAGCTTGATTTTTTGAACTGAATCGCCAGTTTTACGTCGAAAGACGAACCCTCAACCGGGTCAAATTATTTACCGAAACTTTATGGCCGCATTACCACTGGACGATAAACGATGGATGGAGCTTTGGAGCGCTGAAGGCCCGGCCCGAAACCTGCCCCAACAAATCGCCTATCTGCTCGAGCACCCGGAAAACGAGGAGGCTTTCGGCCATTTGCGCGATGCCGTTTGCTCGGACGGCACCACGTGGTCGTCCGGGTTCGCCGCAATGCCGTACATGGTAGAGATGGCCAAGAAACTCCCGCCGGAGAAGCGGGGCGATATCCTGACCGGCATCGGCTGGATCATCACGGCGATTTCGCCTGAACCTGACGACGCCCACGCACTCCTGCAGCCGTACCTGGAAGAAAGTTTTCAACAGGCCGTCCGGGATTGCCTGCCGCTGGCAGCGGAGACCTTGCAAGGCGAGCTGACGGAGAAAGAACTGGCAGGTTTGTTTTTTACGATTGCGGCCTTGAAAGGACACATCGGGTTGGCCGGGGTGATGGCGAACCTGGATTCGTGCGAACATTGCAGCGGTATGCTGGGATGGACGTAATACAAAAGTCGTCGATGAAAATCCCAGGAAATGATATTATCGGCACGCTTCTTCAGAATTTTTGGAAATTTATTTTTTTATCGATAGGTTTGCTGGGGCCGATCTTGGTTTGCCAGGGGGAAGTCATAAAAAGCGAGATCACTGGCGGGGGATTTGTTGCCAATTTCTATTGCGACCCAAATATAACGAATAAATTTGGCATCCTGTTTCTGGGCGGTTCGGAGGGTGGAATACCGCATGTGGAGCGATTTCTTCCCGAGAACGGTTATCCCACGCTGGCACTGGCTTATTTCAAAGAAAAAGGGCTGCCGGAAAATTTGGAATCCATCCCACTGGAGTACTTTGACAAGCCCATCGAATGGATGCAGCACAACACGCATATTCCTTCGACGAATATCGTTGTGATTGGCGCATCCCGGGGAACTGAAGTGGCACTCCTGCTGGGATCATTAAAACCGGCGGTAAAAGGGGTCATCGCGATTTCGCCCAGTTCGGTAGTCTGGAGCGGCATCCCAAAAGATGCTTCAAGCGGGGCATGCCCCAGTTGGACGATGGATGGGAAACCAATTCCCTACATGCCGCTTGATCCAAATGATATAACATCCGGGATTTATCATTACTTTGTGCGGTCATTAGCCCGCACGAACGATGTTGAGAGGGCGGCGATTCACGTCGAAAACATCCGGGGGCCGATATTATTGGCGTCGGGCCAGGATGACCCGATTTGCCCTGCGGGAGAAATGGCAAACGCCATTTGCGCCCGGCTTAAGGACGCAGGATTTAAATATAAGTATACGCAACTCGTTTATAAGAACGCCGGGCACACGTTGAATGAAAATTTTATGATTGGAGGGACTGCCGAGGGAAATAAGGAAGCAAGAATAGACCTGGAAAAGCAAATACTTGCATTCCTCGGCAATATTCAAAATTGAAAAAAACGATAGCGCGCACAGGCTGCCGCTGGTGAATCGTGGATAGATTCGTGCGAACATTGTAGCGGGATGCCGGGATGGGCGTGATGCCCTCATAAATAAAAAACCGGCAGCGGTAACCAGACCGCTGCCGGTAATATCAACCCCTCCTTTTACCTGCTTACCGAATTCATTTTGGTTATCTTATTGTAGCTAAGTGCTTTGCAATTTTTCCGGCGTCTTGCGCCGTCAACCAAATTTCGGTCACTCCATTTAAACCAGAGTTTTGGAGAAGAGTCGTCCTAGCCATTCGGACTAGTACGCTAATTTGTCATGCAACGGTCCTCGTCATTTGACAATTTAATTGCCTTTCTTTGACTTTATGGTTAAACTTGCGTCGTGAAGTTTCTGACGCGGCAGGAACAATTATTTCTGGCAGTCGTTCTGGGATTATTACTGATTGGCTGGTCGGTGAAGTATTACCGGGCAGCGCATCCCGGTAGTGGGACAGCCGCCGCTGCGCAGATCAAATAACCATGCAGGAAGTCAATTTTGAATCGAAACTGGAGAAAATCCTGGCGCAGGATCCGCGCTATTCGCGCGATGCCTATCACTTCGTCCGCGAAGCGCTGGATTTTACGCAGCAATTGGTAAAGCGGGAAAACCAGGGCTCCATCCGCCATGTAAGCGGGCAGGAATTGCTCGATGGCATTCGGCAGTTCGCGCTCAAACAGTTTGGCCCCATGGCCGGAACAGTGCTGGAAGAATGGGGTGTGCGGAGCTGCCCTGATTTCGGCGAAATCGTTTTTAACATGGTAGAGTCAGATTTGCTGGCTAAAACGGAAAAGGACAGCCGCGAAGATTTCCAGAACGGTTACGACTTCCATACCGCGTTTCGCGAGCCGTTTTTGCCCGAAAGCAAGGCGAATTCGAAGAAAAAGGGCGTTACGAAGCTGGACTAGTCTTGTCCCGCAAGTGCAATGGGATGTCTTAAAAGGAGTATTTTCAGCACCGGCCCGGGGATGGTAAATTAATCCCATGTTTCAGAAGGCCATCCACGAACCATGGGGATCTTTTTTCTCCGGGAGAATCCATCCAAATTGTCCACAGCAGGCGTCCGCGCCTGTGAAAAAGATTTCATTGACGCGGACGCAAAGCTTGGGAAAGTTGATAAGCGTAAGTGACAGTGCATTTTATTTTTAGGGTTGAGCGCAATGAAAACGATTCTGGTTTTATCCCCGCACCCGGATTTTGTCGAAACGATTCGCGCTGCCCTCAACGCGGAGGAATACCGGGTGGTGCATCGCACGGACCTGGATGGGGCCGAACCGCTGCTGGTTCATGGCATGGCCAATGTGTGCATCGTGGACATCGACCTGATGGGCTCGCAGGGGGTTTGGGTCATTGAACGCCTGCGCCGGCGCGACAGCAAGTGCCCCATTATCGCCTATACCGCAGCAACGGCCTCTGATTGGGAGGAGGAAGCGTTCTTGCAAGGGGTTACGCACATCCTGACGACGCCAGTCCGGCCGCGCCTGCTCAATTCGCTGCTGGAACGGTTGTTCTTGCAGCCAAGGATGAGGGAAAAAATGCCGGTGGCACCGTCATTTTCGGTGCAGCCGCCGCAATCGCTGCGCGCGCCGGAACCGTCCTCCGGCCGTTTTGGCAACATGGGCCAAACGCTGGACGTGTTGCGGGATTTTTCATCCATCCTCACGCATTCGCTCGACGCGGAGGGAATGCTCAAACAGTTCCTTTCATTCCTGCGCGACATTTTAAGCATCAATCGCGCGGCGATTTTCCTGAACCGGCCCGTCGAACCGTCGCTGGTGGAAGGGCCGCCGGAGAACAGCCGGCGTTTGCGCGTGGCGGCGGCCACCGGGCTGTCGCATGGGTTGCTGGAGAATTTTGAGTTGTCGCTGGACGCGGGCATCGGCGGGCAATTATCGCGGCTGGGCCGGATT
>JASHZU010000152.1 GCA_030042375.1 Verrucomicrobiia bacterium | reverse complement strand
CCTGTTTAAGGCTGCTAAAGGCTGCTAAAGGGTCTCCACCCCCCGGGTACCAGTCCTTAAAGCAAGGTGCTAACGACGATGCCCAGCACGCTGAGCGGTCCCTGGTCTTCGAGGCCGTCGGCAGCTTTGTCGAGCTTTTGCAGGGAGAGCTGGGCGTTTTTATAGAATTCCTGGTTGTTGACGAGCTTGCCAATGGTGCCGTTGCCCTGGTTGATCTTAATCAGGATTGAGTTCAGGTTCGTCATGGAGGACGTGGTGGCATTGTAAAGCGTGTCGTCGGTGACGAGTTTGCCGAGCGTGCCCTGGCCGTTGGTGACGCCGCTAAGCATGATCTGGGCGGTCACGACGGCGCTTTGGAGATTGGAAACGGTGTTCATGGCGGAATCATAAAGGGTCTGGTCATAAATCATTTTGCCGACGGTGCCGTGGCCGCTGGCAATCTGGCCGGTGATGTTTTGGATGTTGGTGATGGTGGCGGTCAAATTGTCTTTGTTTGCCTTAACCAAATCCGTCAGGGGACCAAGCAGGTTGTTGATGGTGTCGCCCGTGAAACCGCTCATGGCCTTTTGGATACCGGTGGCGGCGTCGTTAAGCTTGGCCATGATGGCGTTCAGGTCCGGCTGTTCCTCGGAAGAGAGAACGGTGTTATCGATGGCGCGGGGGGAAGCATCCGAGCCGAAGCTGAGGGAGACGAAATTTTGGCCCATCAGGCCGGTGAAGCGGATGGTGGCGATGCTGTCGGTTTTTACAGGCGCATCGGAATTCAACGACATGGTGACGCGGACTTTATTGTTTTCGAGGGCGATGGTTTCCACGTGCCCGATCTGGACGCCGGCCATTCTCACTTCGTCATCAGGTTTCAGGTCCTGGACGGTGTCGAAGAGCGTGCTGACCTCGACACCTTTATGGACAAAGTGAAAGCCGTTCAGGGTTTCCACGATGACCACGGCGGCGATGACGACAAAGACAACAAAGATGCCAAGGCGGGTTTCGAGTGAATTTTTCATAGATTTTTCATTTGGATTCAGGTTTAAAATCGGCGCACAAAAATTTCTTGATGACCGGGTCGGTGGAACGCCGCATTTCTTCCGGCGTGGCAATACTCATGATGCGGCCTTCGGTGATAAAAGCGATGCGGTCGGCGATGCCAAAGGCCAGGTCGCGGTCATGCGAGACGACCAGGGAGGTGACGCCGATGCGATGCTTAAGCTTGAGAATTTCCTCGCCGATGACAACGGCGGAAAGGGGGTCGAGCTCGCTCGTCGGCTCGTCATAGAGAATCAATTGCGGCTCGATGACGAGGGCGCGGGCGATGGCGGCGCGTTTTTTCATGCCGCCGGAAAGTTCGGCGGGCGTTTTATCGGCGGCATCGGCCAGGCCGACGTCGTGGAGCTTTTCGGAAACGATTTTTTGGATTTCCTCGGGCGATTTCAGGCGGTGTTCGGAGAGGTAAAGTCCCACGTTTTCGCCAACGGTGAGGGAATTGAGGAGCGCGCCGGATTGAAAAACCATGGCGAGGCGATATTTCTCCCCGGCCTGGGCGGCTTCAATGGTCTCCCCGTTGATGAGGATTTCGCCGGAATCGGGCGGTTCCAGTCCGATGAGATGCTTGAGCAGGACGCTTTTGCCGCTGCCGCTGGGGCCCATGATGACGAAGATTTCGCCCGGTTTGACGTCGAAATCAATGCCTTTAAGCACTTCCTGGGAATCAAAACTTTTGTGCAGGCCGTGCACCTGCAAGCTGACGCCACAATGGTTGTTGTTATTGTCCGCGTCGTTCATTTCAAAAGAATCCGGGTGAGGAGGTAATCAAAAATCACGATGAGCACGATGGAATTGACGACGGCTTTGGTGACGGAGCGGCCGATGCCGCGCGGGCCGCCGATGGTAATCAGGCCCTGGTGACAGGAAACGATGCCGATGATGAGGGCAAAACAGAAAGCTTTAAAAACACCATTGGCGACGTCCCGGACTTTGACGATGTCGCGCAAGCCGGAATAGAACGCCTGGAAAGGAATGCCGATTTGATTGTTCATTTCGCAAACGACTGCGCCGCCGAACCAGCCGACGAGGATGGCAAAAACCACCAGCATGGGCAGCGCAATGGACAGGGCCAGCATCCGGGGCAAAACGAGGTAATGAATGGGGTTGATGTTCATGGTGCGCAGTGCGTCGATTTCCTGGTAGACGCGCATGGAACCAATTTCGGCGGTCATGGCCGAGCCGATGCGCCCGGCGATTAAAATCGCCATCATCACGGGCGCCATTTCCTTGGCAACGGCGTAACCGACGATGCCGCCGACGGCGCTGGCGAAGCTGCGTTGCACCAGGACAGGGCCGGTTTGGAGGGCGAGGACGGCACCGATGAAAAAGGAAAGGACGCAGACCATGAGCAAGCTCGCGTTGCCGATTTCAAAGAACTGGTCAAAAACCTTTTGCCGCTGACGCCACGCAGACGGCAAAGCCAGCAGGGTCCTCCAGAACAGCAACACCATTTCTCCTACATTCTCAAACATATCTCCGGTACACTGTTAACCGCGCTGCGCGCTTCTAGCAATTCCTTTTTGCAGTTTTAGATTGCGGGATGCGACTTTTTCGTTTAACGTTTTGCGGTAGCCGGAACGTTAAACACAAAATAAGGCGCAAAACCTATGTATTTTGGCGTTGATTATTATCCCGAGCATTGTGTCTTTCCTTATGGCGGTGACGCCGACCATCCCGAGGCGGCTTGGGAACAAGATGCGGAACTGATGGCCAAAGCCGGTTTTAATGTGGCTCGTATCGGGGAATTCACCTGGGGCCTGTGCGAGCCGGAGGAAGGCAAATACGATTTTGACTGGTTGCGCCGCGTGATGGATGTCATGGGGCAATACGGCATCAAGGTGGTCCTGGGCACGCCCACGGCTGCGCCGCCCATCTGGCTGGCGCGCAAACATCCGGAAATCCTCCCGGTGGATGAACAAGGCCTTGTCAAACACGAGGGCACGCGCCGTGCGGCGTGTTTGAGCAGCGATATTTTCTGGGAATATTCGAAGCGCATCGTCACCGCCATGGCCCAGGCGCTGGGTGATCATCCGCAATTGATTGCCTGGCAGATTGACAATGCCATCGGCGGCAATGACACGGAATTTTCATTCAACGAAGCCACGCGCGAGGAATGGCATTTGTGGCTGCAGGCCAAATACAAAACGGTCGAGCAATTGAACGAGCTTTTGGGCCTGAGTTTCTGGGGGCAGACGGTCACGTCCTTTGATGATGTTCCCATGCCCATGCACACTCCCGCAATACACAACCCCGCGCTGCTGCTTGATTGGAACCGCTTCAGCAGCGATACGATGGTGCAATTCGTCAAAATGCAGGCGGAAATTTTGCGCGAACATTGTTCGCAACCCGTGACGGTCACGATGCGCGCCTTCTTCCGCAAGTATGACCATTTTGACATGGCCGAGGCGGTGGATTTCGTGTCCGTGGAAAGCAACGTGGCGCTGCGCTCGAAGGTTTCCGAGCTGGCCTGCGACATCGACATGTTGCGCTCGCTCAAGAAGACAGACATCAATACGCCTGACGGCGATTGCGGTTTTTGGGCGATGGAACAGAAAGCCGGGCAGGCGGACTGGCAGGAAGCCAAGTCGGCCATACGCCCGGGTGTGATGCGGTTGTTCACGTACCAGATGATTTCGCGCGGCGCGAGCGGGATCCTTTTCTTCCGCTGGCACACCCCGCGGATCGGCCCGGAAAAATTCCGCACGGGGATTTTGCGCGCCAGCATGGAGAGCAGCCGTGTCCTCAAGGAAATCAGCCAGGTGGGCGAGGAATTGAAGCTGCTGGCGCCGGCCATCAAGGACACCAAGGTGGCCGCGGATGTTTGTATTCTTTACACGCACGACAACGAATGGGCGTTGCAGCAGCCGATCCAGCCCAGCAATTATTTTTGCCTGCGCGACCATATCCAGCTCATCTACAACGCGCTACATGACCGGAACATCCAGGTGGATTTTGCGCGCCCGACGGATGACCTGAGCAGATACAAAATCGTTTTTGCGCCGTCCATGCAATTGTTGAACGACGCGGATTGCGACCGCTTGAAATTGTACGTCCAAAACGGCGGTACGCTGGTCAGCACGTTCAACACGGGCCTGGTGAACCAAAACCACATCTCGCCGGCGTCAGCGTATCCGGGCAACCTGACGGATTTGTTCGGCCTGGAGGTCCTCGAATTGGACCCGCTATCGCCGACGGATGAAAATCATCTTACGTTTAAGGGGACATTCCCCACGAGCCATTTGCATCCGGCCAAAATCTGGTGCGATATTATTGAGCCAAAAAGCTGCCAGGTGCTGGCGGTTTTCGCGAAAGATTTTTATGCGGGCCGGCCGGCGGTCACGATGAATACTTTTGGCCTGGGCAAAGCGATTTATATCGGCACGATGAGCCACCAGCATTTTTATAATGACCTGATTGGCTGGCTGCGGCAGTTGTGCAGCCTGCAACCGCTGTTGAAAGTACCGGAAGGCATCGAAGTGAGCATGAGGGAAAAAGAAGGCACGCGCGTTTTTTTCCTGTTGAACTACCAGAATTCGCCGGTGCGAGTCCAATTCTACAAGCCGATGCATGATTTCCTGACGGGGAACACATTCTCCGGCAATTACGATTTGCCGCCGCACGGGGTTCTGGTTTTGGACGAGCATCCGGAAGTCAAAACCGCTGGCGTTCCGGCTTGAAGTTTCGTTTCATTGGGCTGGTGATTCTTTTAAATTCTATTTTTGCCGCGCTCGCTTGTTTGAGCTTTGCCATCGGCCTTTGGCAATATGTCGCCGCGCGAAAATTCCCTCTGCATCGGCGAATCGCCGATCCCGCGTTTGCGCCCGCGATTTCGATCCTCAAGCCGTTGAAAGGCTGTGACGCGACAACGGCGGAATCGCTCCAGAGTTGGTTCGAACAAAGCTATGCTGGTCCGTTCCAGATTCTTTTTGGCGTGGCGAACGTGGAGGATCCTGTTTGCGGCGTGGTTCGGGAACTGATTCAAAAAAATCCGGCGGTGGAGGCGCAACTGGTTATTTGTGGCGAAGCGCGCGGCCCTAATTCCAAAGTTTCAAAGCTTATCCAGCTGGAGAAGGCGGCGAAGCACGACCTGATACTTTTTTGTGATGCGGATGTCCGTGCGCCGCGCGATTTTTTAAGCAATTTTGTCACGCCGATGCAGGAACCGAAAGTCGCGCTGGTCAATTGTTTTTATCGGCTGGCCAATCCTACAACCGTCGCGATGCAATGGGAAGCAGTGGCCATCAACGTTGATTTTTGGAGCTATGTGTTGCAGGCGCGAACGATAAGGCCGCTGGATTTTGCGCTGGGCGCGGCGATTCTGGTACGGCGAAAGTCGCTGGCCGGCGTGGGCGGTTTTCAGGCATTTGTCAATTGCCTGGCGGATGATTATCAAATCGGCAACCGCATCGCGAAAAACGGCGGCAAAATTGCCCTGTGCCCTGTCGTCGTGGAATGCTGGGACGCGCCGATGAACTGGAAGGCCGTTTGGAAACATCAACTGCGCTGGGCGCGGACGATTCGCGTGAGCCGTCCGGTTTCTTACTTTTTCAGCATCCTGTCGAATGCGATACTCTGGCCATTGCTATGGTTCATCATCGCGCTCATCGCGACCAAAACAATCTGTGCGCCGCTTACGGCGATTGCTTTTATATTGATTCGCATCGCACTGGCGCAAAGTCTCCAGCGCCGGCTTCTTCAATCCCATCAAACCACCCCGTTTTGGCTCGTGCCGGTGAAGGATTTATTGCAAACGGCGATTTGGGCGGCGGCATTTTCAGGAAATACCGTGGAATGGCGCGGCCAAAAAATGCATTTGCGCCGGGGTGGGGAGTTGGAATTGGCCGCTAAATAGACGGCAAAACTTCCACCTGGGCATCCGGCATCCAGCCGATCCGTCCGGCACCGTTGCTCACCTGCACCCAGCCATTATGCCGGTCGAGAACGGGCAGTTCCGCGCCGTCGTGGACGGCAAAGGCATTTTGGGCATCGTTAAACGGGCCGCTCCGGGCGATGGCATCCGGTAAAACAACGACGGCAACCTGGCTGGAAAAATGGATATTTGCGGCGGCGCCAAGGCACGCGCACAGGCCGACGGCGGCCACCGCCATGAAACGGGCCACACCGCGCAGGGCGGGTTTCAGCGCGGGGCGGATTTGCATGGCGGCAAAGAGGCCGAACGCGAGCCAGAAGGTAATCACCGCCAGTACGGTCCATTCGTTGAGCGTCAATGCGCCGAGCCATGCTTCGGGGCGGCTTTGAGAAAAACCGGCGCCCTGCACCTGGTTGCGGGCAAACTCCAAATTGGCGCGGACATCGGCATCGCGCGGGGCGAGCAGGGCGGCGCTGCGATAGGCGGCGATAGCGCGGCCTAAATTTCCCGATTTGAATTCTGCATTGCCATAATTGAAAAGCAAGTTGGGCGAAACTGCGCCGGAATTCAAAATGGCCTCATAGCTTTTGGCGGCCTGGGGAAACTTTCCCGCGGAGTAGAGCTGGTTGGCGTCCGAAAAACTTGCCGTCACATCGGACGCCAACAGTGTCCCGGCGCAAAGAATCAGAGCGGATAAAATGAGAAAACAGCGCTTCATGTTTTTAAATTTTGGAGTTCGGTGACGACGCTTTTAAATTTAGCCGCCAGCGCGGAAAGTTCCTGGGACGTTTGGATGGGTGCGTAGCGCGCCTGGTTGCAGGCCTGGAACAATTCCCGCAGTGAATTTAACGTCTCCGGTTTGGCGCCAAGCGCAACCAGGCGTTCGTCAACATCCGCTTCGGTGATGGAAAAGGCCGGGCAATCGAGGCGTTCGCCCAACTGTTCCTGCAGCAGTCGGAACAGCGTGGCAAAGAATTCATTTGATTTATTTTCTGAAGCAAATTTGTTTAGGTCGCCCATGCCACCGGCGATGAGCTGTTCCACGGCGCGTTGCCGGCGCAGCCGGGGATTGTTCGCGAGGTTGTCCGTGCGCCTGCGCCAGACCAGGGCGGAGAGAAAAGCGAGAACGGGAAGGCTTTGCAGGGCGAGAAAAGCCGGATGGCTAATCAGCGGCGGCGAGGCTTGCGCCAGCGTGCCCAGATTTTCCCGGATGGGGACGATGTCCTGCGGCACCTGGTTTTGGCTGGCGGCCGGCTTGATTCCGGCGATGGTCGGCAGTAGTGTTGCAGCCACGGCTGATACGGTCAGTGGCGTGGCCGGCTGCGTGAGGGTGTGATAGCTGCCGTCATCAGGATTGAAATACGAAAAGGAAAACGCGGGTAATTCACGGATATTGGCGTCCTGGGGCGTCACAATTTCTTCAAATGTTTTTGAGCCTTCATCCCCCAGCTCATCACCGGGCGCGGTTTTCGTGGTGGGCGAAAAGATTTTGAAATCGTTCCAGCCCGGCTGGTTGGGCAGAGCCAGGGCATCGAGGTCGCCCCGGCCGGAAATCTGCACGCGCACGGTGATGGGATCGCCAACGGCGAGGTTGGTCGGGCCGGCGGTGACGACCATGGAATAGTCACCGATGGCGCCATTAAAACTGGCCGGAACATTTTGGGACGGCAACGGCAGCGATTCGACACTGATTGGGTCGGAAGCCAGAGTGACCCGCCGCTGGTCCCCGCCAAACATCTCTCCGAATGGCCCGAAACTTTGGGCGCCG
>JASHZU010000151.1 GCA_030042375.1 Verrucomicrobiia bacterium | reverse complement strand
TTCCTTTGCCCAGCGCACGGACCCGGCGCGCCGGCCAAAAGTTTATTTCGTGAACTGGTTTCGCAAAGGCGCGGATGGAAAATATCTCTGGCCCGGCTTCGGCGAAAACAGCCGCGTGCTCAAATGGATTTCCGAGCGTGTGGAAGGCACGGGCAAAGCGCGCCAGACGCCCATCGGCAATGTGCCCGCACCCGATGCCCTGGACGTGTCCGGCCTGAATTTACCTGCGGCCAGCGCGGAAGAATTGCTGGCCGTGGACGTTGCGGGCTGGAAGAAAGAAGTGGCGGATATCGAAGCCAATTACGCGAAGTTCGGCAGCCATTTGCCGAAAGCCTTGAGCGACGAATTGGAAAAACTGCGCAAGCGATTGTAGCGGCAGCATCCTACTTAGGATTGGCCTGTAATTGGATGGTTAATCCTTCGCGCGCGGCGTCCACTTGCAATTTTGATTTGCCAGCGGCGGCGAGCTTGCGGGCATGTTTTAAAAGCGCGTCGAGTTCTTTGTCACTGCGATCCGGGTCATGATGAAAGAGCCAGAGCTTTTTCGCGTTGGCGGCAATCGCCAGCGCCACGGAATCATCCACGCAGCCATGCCCCCAGCCGATGTGTTGTTTGTACTGGGCGGCGGTGTATTGGGAATCGAGGATGAGTGCGTCCGAATCGCGGACGAAATCAATCATCTCCAAATCGCGCCCCGGACGCGGCTCGGTGTCCGGGAAAAAAGTGATGAGCCCGTCCGGCGCGAGCAGGCGATAGCCGACGCAATTGCCCGGATGATTGGCGCGGAGGGTGCGGATGCCCAGTTGGCCGATGGTGAAGCTGTGATTGTGAAGTTCCTCGATCTCGATGTTGCTGGGCAGTTCGGAAAACGGTACGGGAAAGTAAGTGCTTTCCATCTGGCCGGTGAGGGCGTTGATGAGGCCGGTGCGCGCGCCTTCGCTGCACAGCAGGCGCAGGCGGCAGAGCGGATTGTAGATGGGCGCAAAAAACGGCAGGCCCTGGATATGGTCCCAGTGCGTATGCGTGATGAGCATCGTGAGATGCAGCGGGCGTTTCTTAAATTCCGTCGTGAGCGCGTTGCCGAGGCCGCGCAAGCCGGTGCCGGCATCGAGGATGATGATTTCGCCGCCGCTCCGGATTTCCAAACAGGACGTATTGCCGCCATAGCGCACGGTGTGCGGTCCCGGAGTGGGAATCGAACCGCGCGCGCCCCAGAACTTCAAGGTGGTTGCAACTTTGATAAACCAACTCTGCCGCACTTTCAAAAAAATGAAAGGGGAAAAGTTTTTTGAAGTGACGGCAATAGGACTAAACCATTACAGCTTCTCGCATGGCGCGAGTGGAAGCAACCGGGATTTCTTTACCGGCTTTCCGCAATTCCTCAATTTCTTCACGTACCAAAGCGCACAGTTCGGCGTAAGTTCCTTCTTCTTTTGAGCCGTGGCACACGCCACCCCACGGAAACAGATCGGGGCAATAACCGACATAACAGTTATCGTCGTCGCTCCACAATACGAATTTCAGGTAACGGTCTTCGGCTTTCATTTTGTTACTTCGCGTATGGCGTTACGGACTTGTTTTTCCTGATAATGGTGCGCGTCATCGCCATCTCTGCCGCTCAAAATAACCGCGCCTGCATATTGCGGATGCCGAAATTTGCGGTGCGAACCTTTTCCACCGGGCGTTAAGCCAAAGCCGGCGCGTTCCAGGTCCGCAACCAACTGGCGAATCTTTCGCGGCATGCATGTTATTTAATACCATTCATCAGTGCGGGCGTCAATTCGCCTGCTTCCATGTTTCTCCAAAATCATTTTCATTCGCCGAAATCCGCTGTTCTGCTACTTTAAAAATCGCATGGCGTTTGAATTTACATTTTTGGGCAGCGGAACGTCGCAGGGCGTGCCGGTGATCGGCAAGGAATATCCGCCGGAATTCCTCGCCAATCCCAAGAACTGGCGCACGCGCCCGGCCATTTACGTGGCCACGGACCAGGTGAAACTGGTGGTGGACACGACACCGGAATTTCGCCTGCAATGCCTGCGCGAGAAAATCAACTGGCTGGACGCGGTCGTCCTGACACATCCGCATGCCGACCATGTGATGGGGCTGGACGATTGCCGGCGCTTTTGCGATTTGCGCGCGGGACCGCTGCCCATCTATGCCAACGCGGAAACGATGGAAAACGTGAAGCGCGTGTTCATTTATGCGTTCGATGGCCGGCCCATTTCCAAGGGCTATTTTCATCCCGAACCGCATATTGTTAATGGACCGTTCACGCTGGGCGATTTGGAGATTATTCCCCTGCCGCTCCCGCACGGTTCGATCACGACGAACGGTTATTTGTTTATCCAAAATAAAAAGAAGCGCTTGGCGTATTTGAGCGATTGCAAAGAAATCCCCGCCGACGCGCTGGAAAAGGTGCGCGGCGTAGAAGTCGCCGTGCTGGATGCGTTGCGCCCGAAACCGCACCCGACGCACATGAATTTGGACGAAGCGCTCACCGCAGCGCGCCGCATCGCCGCACCGCGGACGTATTTCACTCATCTGACGCATGATTATGACCATGACAAAGCGCAAGCGGAATTGCCCGACGGCGTGTGGTTTGCCTGGGACGGGCTTAAAGTGGCCAGTGATGGAGCCATTTAATCTATGAAAACTATTTTAGCCTCTTTGACATTCGTCATGGTGCTATTGACGGCTGAGCGGCTTGCCGCGCAGGCTGACAACGGCGAAGCGTTCAAGCCCTCGAATCCGCCGCAGATGCAACGGCTGACCAATTTTGATTCGCCTGCCTGGCGCGCGGCCAAGCTGTTCATGCGAGGGGCAAACCTGGGAAATTATCTGGAAGTGCCGCCGGATCAGGATTTTGGGGTAAGGGTGTCTGCCTCTGAATTTGCCATCATGAAGCATGAAGGGTTCGACCATGTGCGCGTGCCGGTGGGCTGGCAGCATTACGCCGGGCCGGCGCCGGATTTCACGCTATCCCCGGAAATTTTTTCCCGGGTGGATTTCGCTGTCACCAATGCGCTCGCGGCCGGGTTGGCCGTGATGATTAACATCCATCATTTCGATGAATTAGACCAGGACCCGGCGGGAACGACCGATGAATTTTTAAAAATCTGGAAGCAAATCGCCGTCCATTATAAAAATTTCCCGCGGCAACTGGCGTTCGAATTGGACAACGAACCTCACGTGAACGCCACCACCGCGGCCATGAACCCGATTTATGCCCGCGCGATTGCAGAAATCCGCCGGAGCAATCCCGACCGGACGATTTTTGTCGAGCCCGGAGACTGGGGCGGGATTCGGCAATTGAAAAACCTCGTTCTGCCGCCGGATAACAATGTGATTGTTTCGGTGCATTGTTATGAGCCCTTTTATTTTACCCATCAGGGCGCCGGTTGGACACATCTGCCCAGCGTCACGGGCATTCAATTCCCCGGGCCGCCGGCCACGCCGCTGGTGCCGGACCCGTCGCTCGATCTACCCAAGGAAATGAGCGATTGGATTCAGCGCTACAACACATTGCCAACCGAACAAAATCCCAGCAGTCCGATTGCGTTTGAAGGAAGTTTGAAATATTGCCGTGCATGGTCGGATTATTACGGCCGGCCCATCCATTTGGGGGAATTTGGCGCTTATACGAAAGCTGACCCTGAATCGCGCGCCCGCTTTTATGCCGCTTTCCGCCACGCGCTCGACGAAGAAGGAATTGGCTGGGCCATCTGGGATTGGAGTTCCGGTTTTCACTATTGGGATAAAAAGAACGGCCAGCCGGTGGCCGGCATGCACGAAGCACTCTTCGGAAGTTAAACCAATGCGCAACATTTTTCCAACGTTTCACCGGGGCCAAAGTCAAATACAAAGCATGATGAAAGCCAGGTTCGCTATTTTACTCGTCGCCCTCGCGCCGCTGCTGGCACAGGCGGGCGGGGACGAAGTTGTGGTGGTTTACAACAGCAACATGCCGGAATCCAAGGCCGTGGCGGATTATTACGCGCGGATGCGGGATGTGCCGGATGCGCAAATTTACGGGTTCGCGCTGCCGACGGGCGAAACCATTTCGCGGGATGATTTTCACGATTTGCTCCAGGTGCCGCTGGCGCGCAAACTGGAAGCCGACGGCCTGTGGAAATTTGGCAAGGTAAGAATACCGTCGCAAAAAGGCGTGCCCGGCCATGTCGTCCGCGCGGTGATCGCCTCAAAAATCCGTTATGCGGTATTGTGCTACGGCGTTCCGCTGAAAATTGCGAATGATGCCAATATTAACGAACCGGAAACGGTTTCGGTTGATGATTTATTTAAAGAAAACAGCGCGTCGGTAGATTCGGAACTGGTCTGGCTGCCGCTGCTGGAGGACAAGGACATGCGCCTGTCCGGCCCAATGGCCAATTGGGTTTATGGGACAACCAACGCGGACATGCTCAGCCCCACGAACGGCATCCTGCTGGTCACGCGTTTGGACGGTCCTTCGGCGGACATTGCCATGGGGCTGGTAAAAAAATCTCTGGAAGCGGAACAAACCGGCTTGTGGGGCCGCGCTTATTTCGATGCGCGCGGCAGCGGCATTACTGACCCGAAATATCAATTGGGAGACGATTGGATCTTGACTGCGGCAAAAATTTGCGACGAGCTTGGCTATGAAACCGTCGTCGATAAAAATCCCGATACGTTTCCGGCGGATTTTCCCATGAGCCACATTGCCATTTACGCCGGCTGGTATGCCCAGGACGCCAACGGGCCGTTCGCGCAGCCCACGGTTGAATTTATGCCCGGCGCTTTTGCGTATCATTTGCATTCGTTCAGCGCCACTACCCTGCGCAGCACGACCCAAAACTGGTGCGGGCCGCTGCTGGCTAAAGGGGCAACCTGCACGATGGGTTGCGTGAATGAGCCGTCTATTCAATTTACGCCCAACGTGGCGCTTTTCCTGGCGCGCTGGACGTTCAACCAGTTTACGTTTGGCGAAGCGGCCTGGGCCGCGCAACAGGCCATCTCCTGGCAAACCACGGTGATTGGCGACCCGCTTTATTGTCCCTTTAAAAAAAGCCCGAACGAATTAGCCGCGGAATTGCAACAGGCACATAGCCCGCTGGTGGAATGGTACTATCTGCGCCTGGTCAATGTTGCCCGGCTCCAGGGCGCGCCGCTGGTTCAATTGGAGGATTTCCTGGAAAATCTTCCCGATACCGCTACCAGCGCCGTGCTCACTGAAAAGCTCGCGGACATTTGTGATTTCCAGGGCAAACCTGACGCTGCCGTCGAATACTACCAGGACGCTTTGAAGCTGAATCCCTCGCCGGAGCAGCGCATCCGCATTCGCCTGGCCCTGGCGCAGGAATTACTGGCCCAAAGCAATACGGCGGCAGCGGTCCAGGATTATCAGCAGCTCCTGCAGGAAGCGCCGGACTATCCAGGCAAAGATTCCATCTCAAATAAAATCGCTTCGCTCACCGGGCAAAAAATTTCCCGCGCGCGGTGAGGCTGCAGATCAGTTATGGCCACGTTTTTCGACACCCATGCGCACCTGGATTATCCTGATTACGCGCCGGATTTGAATGACGTCATGGCCCGCGCGGCTGCGGTGGGTATTGCCAAAACCATTTCCATCGGCACGAGCCTGGAGAGCAGCCGGCGCGCGATCCAATTGGCCGAAAAATTTCCGACCGTTTATGCCGCCATCGGCTGGCATCCTACCGAAGCGGCGAAAGCGCCGGAGGATTTACGGCCTGCGTTGCGCAAGCTGGCCAAACATCCCAAAGTCGTCGCCATCGGCGAAACCGGGTTGGATTATCATCACCTGCCGGGAACGCCGGAAGCAAACGCAGTTTATAAACGGCGGCAGGCGGAGATTTTCCAGCAACAAATGGAAGTCGCGATTGAATTTGGATTAAACTGCATCATCCACCAGCGTGATTCGTTTGACGACACGCTCGCGCAGCTCAAGCCGTTGGCCGGAAAAGTCCGCGGGGTTTTCCATTGTTTTGGCGAGAACGTCGAGCGGATGAAAAAGGTTTTGGAAATCGGCTCGCTGGTCAGTTTTACCGGCATTGTCACGTTTAAGAACGGACAAAACGTCCGCGATACCGTCGCCGCGACGCCGCTGGACAAATTCATGCTGGAGACGGATTGTCCGTACCTTGCGCCGGTGCCCTATCGCGGCAAGCGTTGCGAGCCCGCCTACGTCAAAGAAATCTCCGAGACGGTGGCGCAGGTGAAGATGTGCCCGCTGGAAGAATTGAGCGCGGCCACATGCCGGACGGCGGAGGAATTTTTCGGCAAACTAAAATGAGCGGTCCGCATGGAAGAAAAACTTCAACTGCGGATTTACGGCGATGCCTCGAAGCCGACGCTCATCTATCTGCCCGGCATGCACGGCGATTGGACGCTCATCGGCGGATTTCGTAAAGCCGTCATCGAAAAGGTTCGTTTCGTCGAAATGAGCTACCCGCGGACGACGACGTGGTCATTGGACGATTATGCGACGGCCATTGAGGATGCGCTTTTGCAGAATGGCATATCACGCGGCTGGCTGTTGGGCGAATCGTTTGGTTCGCAGCCCTTGTGGTCGATGATGGCGCATGGAAAATTCCAGGCACAGGGCATCATCCTGGCGGGCGGTTTTGTGCGGCATCCGGCGCACCGGTTTATGTGCGTGATGCAGGCCATGACAGGCCGGATTTCATGGCGCGTGTTTGTGAAAATCGTTTTTGGCTATGCCAAATTTGCCCGTTTCCGTTATCGCGATTCGCCGGAAGCACTGGAAGCGCTGGATGAGTTTATCGCGCGCCGTTCGCCGGAAGACAAGTGGGCGGCCCAATACCGCCTGCGTTTGGTCGCCGAAAATGACCCACGCGAAATCGCGAAGAACGTCAAGGTACCCGTTTACGGCCTGAGCGGGTTTTTCGATCCGCTGGTTCCCTGGCCGCTGGTGCGCCGCTGGCTCAAGCGAAATTGCCCGGCTTTCCGCGATTATCAGATCGTCCGTCGGGCGGACCATAATGTGTTAAACACGGGAAGGAAGGAATCGGCGGCATGGATTTTAAAATGGATCTCCTGATTTGCGGTTTGCGATTGACGCGGGCAGGCAGGAATCGGAGCATCAGTGATAGATTTTTATGAAACGGCAACAAGTTCTGGACCTTTATTTTTTGGACGCCCGGCACAAGCTGGTGGAGATCGCGGCATTCCTTGATCGCGTGGAACGCGCCGAGGGCAAGGATGATTTTCGCATCAAGGCCTTTCGCAAAGCGCTCGCGGGGCTCAGCAGCAATAAAAAGGACAAGGTGAAAAATGCGTTGCTTGCCTTCAGCGATATGTCCACCGAGCCGATTGCCAAAGCGGCGGGCAAGGGAGCAGTCGGTGCAGCCGCTTAAAAGAGGTTGATTGATGATAGTTGATGGTTGATGGAGAGAAGAGAATGTTCAATTACGAAAAACTCGAAACCTGGCAGGAAGCCATTGCTTTTGCCGATTTAGCTTACGCGACTACCAAAAGTTTTCCAACCGACGAACGGTTCGGGTTAACGAATCAAATGCGTCGCGCGGCCGTTTCTGTTTCATCGAACATTGCCGAAGGTTCATCGCGAAATTCCAGGATTGATTTCGCCCGCTTTGTTGAAGTCTCAACCGGTTCGGTTTTTGAGGTTGTTTCCCAGGCATTCATTGCCAGGAAACAAGGATTTCTTTCCCCAGGTGATTTCAAAAGAATCTACGACGCCTCCGAAAAATTGGGCAAAATGTTAAGTGGGTTGCGTCGTTCATTACGCAAGGCAGTTTAACCATCAACAATCAGCTATCAACCATCAACGAAATGCACTACATCGAACCCCATGCCCACATGGTCAGCCGTGTCACGGATGATTATGAGCGCATGGCGCTGGCCGGGTGCGAGGTGGTTTGCGAGCCGGCGTTTTGGGCGGGTTTTGATCGCAGCGCGGTTGAAGGTTTTTTCGATTATTTTTCCCAACTGACCGAGCATGAGCCAAAACGCGCCGCGAGGTTTGGCCTGAAACACTTCTGCTGGCTGTGCATCAATTCCAAGGAAGCCGAGGACGTCAAACTGGCGGAAGAAGTAATTGCCCTGGTGCCAAAATTTTTGGACCGGCCCAATGTGCTCGGCATCGGCGAAATCGGGCTGAACAAAAATTCGCGGAATGAAATGCGCGTGCTGGAGATGCAAGTGGACCTGGCAGCAAGGCACAATCAATTGATTTTGGTCCACACACCACACCTGGAAGACAAGCTCAAGGGCACCCGGCTCATCCTGGAGGTTTTGAAAAACGACAAACGCATCCAGCCCGGGCGGGTGATTATCGACCACGTGGAGGAGCACACGGTGGAGATGGTTTTGGATGCGGGTATGTGGGCGGGCATGACACTGTATCCGGAAACCAAATGCACGCCCGCGCGCGCGATTGATATCCTGGAACTTTATGGCAACGAACGGCTCTGGCTCAACAGCGCGTGCGACTGGGGCGTGAGCGACCCGCTGGCGGTGCCTAAGACGGCGCTGGAAATGAAACGGCGAGGCTATTTGGCGAACGCGATTGAGAAAGTAGTGTTTGGCAATCCAAAGGCGTTTCTGAGTCAATCACCACACTTTAAGGTTTAAGCGGGTTACGCCGTTCATTACGCAAGGCAGCTTGACCATCAACAATCAACGATCAGCTATCAACGGACTTCAGTGCGCCCAGATGGTCCCGGAATAGCTGACCGGCATGAACTGGTTATTGCCGATGTATTGGAGTTCGACCGCCGAACTTTGGTCGCCAAAGAGATAGCCGCCGGTCCCGGTAGTGGTGACCGTTTGCGCAGAGGCTTGCGACGTATAGATTCCGGCTGTGCCGCTGGTAGTCGAGTTATAGATCACAGCAGCCACGCTGGTGCTGTTTACCGGCGAGACCACGGATGACCAGTTTGCAGTCGTCGCGTTGGTTTGCCAGCTGGTGCCCCCGTTGATCGAAGTATAAAGGTAGCCCCCGTTCACTGCCGCCACCAGCCTGCTGCCATCCGATGACGAAGCGACACAGGACCAGCCTGCGCTTTCGGGCAGGGCGGGCACTTCCTGGAACGAACTGCCGGAATTTGTGGAGAGATAAACGCCGCCGTTGGTTACCGCCGCGATCAGGCGGTTTCCGTTTGCTGACGCAGCGACCGACTCCCAATTGAGGGTATTCGGGTAAATCTTTGTCCAACTTGCCCCATTATTCACTGAAGCGAAAATACCGACTGTGCTTTCTGTCGCCACAAATTCGCTCCCGCCCGTCGCCAGGGCCACGGAAGTCCAATTGCCGGAATTATAAGTGGAATTTACGAGCCATGACGTGCCTGAATTGGTAAAGATCCCCGCGCCGTTCGCTACGGCCACAAAACTGGTCCCGTCGGCGGAGGAAGCCACACCCGTAAAATTCGGGCTGCCGGAAAAAGAATTATTCACCCACGTTGAAGCAGTGTTCGTTGAAGTATAAATGGTATTATTGCCCACCACGACCAATTTAGTGCCATCCGAGGACGAGGCAATCGCTTGCCATGCAAGATTACCCGGACTGATGCTCGACCAGGTTTGCCCGGCATTTTTTGAAAGAAAGACGCCCTGTTGCGAACCGGTATAGCACGCCACCAATTGCTCGCCGTTGGCCGATGAGGCGATGCCGGTGTAATTCTCAGCGGTGGAATCGCTCAGGAGCCACGATGAGCCGTAGCTCAAAAAATTGCCCAGGACGGATTGGCTGGCATTTTGGGCCAGCAGCCAGCCGCTGGGGCTGGCACAGGCGATTCGTACGATGTCGCCCACGTTTGCCGTGGGCGGCAGCGTCACCGTCACGAGCTGCGAATTGGTCAAAAGATAGCCATGATCAATGTCAGCCTGTTGCGTTATGCCGGTGACGACAATCCACCCGACCAGCCCGTTTCCGAAAAAGCTGCCGGAAAAACTGTTCCCGAGCATGTTGGTAAAAATATTGGTGCCGTTGAAGGTATTATTGGCAGTGAAGGTTTGGTTGCTGTTCAGAAATGCCGTGTTGGTGGGCAGTTGGTTGTCAGCGAGGATGCCGGTCAAATTGGTCACGCTCACGTTGGTCACGGAACCGCCGTTGCCGCTGAATGAACCGGCAAAAAGGTTGCCGCTATTGGTAAACGCCACCGTGTTGGTATAACCGACAAAGGCCGTAGCCGGCAGCGTGCCAACTAGTTGGGTCGTCTGCAAAACGCCCACGAGGTTGCTCGCCGAAGTGGCAAAGATGGCATACGGCACCGGCAGGACGGGCTGCAGCGGCCAAAGCTGGGTGAAATGCGTGCCATCCGTGGACACGGCGATGCTCAGCCAGACATTTCCACCGTCAAAAACGTTCGTGCCCAAATCAATGGCCGTGGTAAAGAGGCCATTGTCGACGGCCACGTTGTCATTGGTTATCGGGCCGCCGAGGAGATCGCCATTGGTATATGCGTTATAGGCAGCGAATTCGAAGTCGTAATTCCCATTGGCCGGCGAGCCGCTGTTATTTAGTTGGCCCTGGTACATAAATGCGGTACCTTGCCCGAAGGAAGAAAGGAGGAACACGAACGAAAAGACGCCAATGGCGAACGACAAAGGAACAGATACCCGATTCACAGCATCTATTATTACAATGAATTAAGAAAAATTCAATCCACAATTCGGTTAAAAACAGGAAAAGAGGCAGGATAAGGGGGCGGTTTTTTTAAAAGTTAACGAAATAAATCTTGAGAACTTTTGACAACTGGGCAGTCTAACCAAGACATCACTGGATAAATGGCATGAAGGCTGCGTGGCCACGCTCAAGTGGCACGTGACAAGCAAATGAGCTCAACAGAAACAGAATTTATCAGTATTTTGGGCGCGGGAGATAAAACCGCACCGCCGCGCATTTCGTCGCGTTCGCTCCCGGAGGTCCTGCCTATCCTGGGGCTGTCAGATATCGTTATCTTTCCCGGGGCGGTCGTTCCGCTGCTGGTGGAAACGGGTTCCAGCCTGAAATTGATTGATGATGTCGTGGCCGGGGATCGTTTGTTCGGGGCGGTCCTCCAGCGCAAGGCGGAGATCGCCGAGCCGGCCCCGGAGGATTTATATGAAGTGGGTTGCGTCTCGCGCGTGGCCAAGATGGTGAAGTTTCCCGATGGCACGGCCCGCGTGCTGGTGGAAGGCCTTTGGCGCATCCGCATCAAGACATATGCCGCGCCGGCGCCGTATTTGAAGGCGAACTACGATTTGCTGCACGATGAGACAGAGGATTCTATCGAGCTTCACGCGATGCTTCGCAACGCGCACCGGCAATTTGAGGAAATCACCAAGATTTCGCCCGCGCTTTCCGACCACGTCCGGATTGCCGCGCTGAATACGGAGCACCCGGGCCATTTTGCGGACCTGATCGCCGCGAACCTGAACATGGATTTGGAAGAGCGGCAGAAAT
This sequence comes from Verrucomicrobiia bacterium, assembly GCA_030042375.1. The sequence continues at coordinate 725 of JASHZU010000151.1, read as the reverse complement.
TGCTGGAAATCATTTCCGTGCGCGAACGGTTGCAGAAGTTGCTGCCCATGCTCAACCGCGAGCAGGAAGTGCTGACGCTCAGCTCAAAAATCCAAAACGACGTCGCTTCGTCCATTGCCAAGACGCAGAGCGATTTCTTTTTGCGCGAACAGATGCGCGCCATCCAGCGCGAACTCGGCGAGGGCGAACAGGGCTCGAACGAAGTCAAATCGCTCCGCGAAAAAGTCGAGCAAACGCCCATGCCCGAAGAGGTGAACAAGGCGGCCATGCTGGAATTGGACCGTCTCCAGCAAACGCCGCCCGCTGCGGCGGAATACGGTATTTCACGGAACTACCTCGATTGGATCCTTGCACTGCCCTGGGAAAAATCCACGGAAGATAAACTGGACTTAAAGGCGGCGGAAAAGATTTTGAATGAGCAGCATTTTGGCCTGGAAAAAATCAAGGACCGGTTGCTGGAATTTATCGCCGTTATCAAACGCCGCAAACAAATCAAGGGTCCCATCCTTTGCCTCGTCGGGCCGCCCGGCGTGGGCAAGACGTCCCTCGGAAAAAGCGTGGCGGATGCGCTGGGCCGCAAGTTCGCGCGCATCGCCCTGGGCGGCATCCGCGATGAAGCGGAAATTCGCGGCCACCGGCGCACCTATGTGGGCGCCATGCCCGGGCGCATCATCCAAACGCTTCGCCGCGTGGAAAGCCGCAACCCGGTCATCCTGCTGGATGAG
>JASHZU010000023.1 GCA_030042375.1 Verrucomicrobiia bacterium | reverse complement strand
ATTCACACCGAACCGCAATTAGCTGCGCCGCCCAGCTGCCTCCTCCCGTTAACGATAGTGTAAATCCTATCACGCGATATACCTCTGTTCAAAAGATGGAGCTTGCTGTTTAAATCTATCAGCGTCCATTAGCGTTTACTAGCGGTCCAAAAAAATTCCTTGCGCATCCGTCTTTTCAGTTAAACTGTTTATTTGTGACCGAACTGCTCCGCAAAAAGCTTGGCTCCCTGCCGCATAAACCGGGCATCTATTTGATGCGCGACCGGTTCGGCACGGTCATTTATGTGGGCAAGGCGCGCAACCTGCGCAAACGCGTGAGCCAGTATTTCCACCCCTCGCGCCGGATGGGCTGGGACCTGAAGTTCAACGCGCTGACTGAGGCGATTTGCGATTTCGATTTCCACTTGGTGCGCAGCGAACCGGAGGCGCTTTTGCTCGAGGGCAAGCTCATCAAGGAATTCAAGCCGCGTTACAATATCAGCTTCCGCGACGACAAACGGCATTTGATGCTGAAGGTGAACTTGAACGATCCCATCCCGAATTTCACCTTTGCGCGGTTTAAAAAGGACGATGGCGCGCGCTATTTCGGGCCGTTCGCCGATTCGGGCGCGTTGCGGAACACGGTGGCGCTGGTGCGGCGGCAGTTCAATTTGCGCGGCTGCCGCGTCTTCACGCCGGGCGAGGCGGATTACAAGCATTGCCTGTACGCGCATTTGAAATATTGCACGGCGCCGTGCGTCGGCAATGTCACGCGCGAACAGTACATGGAACAGGTGAATGCGGCGTGCGATTTCCTGGAAGGCCAATGCCGGGAGATGCAGGACCAATTGGAAGGGGAAATGAAAAAAGCTGCCGCGGCGCAGGATTTCGAGAAGGCGGCGAACCTGCGGGATATGCTGCGCGACCTGAAAACGACAACGCGGCGAACGGAAAAGTTCGAGCGCATCCCGTACACGCTGCCGGGAAATATGCAGCCCCAAAGCGACCTGACGGAACTGGCACAGGCGCTGGATTTGCCCGCGCCGCCGCAGCGTATCGAAGCATTTGATATTTCGAATATCAGCGGGACGTTTGCAGTGGCATCGCTGGTGAGTTTTAAAAATGGCCGGCCCGACCGGGCGAATTATCGGCGGTTCAAAATCAAGACGGTAACGGGGCAAGACGATTTCGCCAGCATGGCTGAGGTCGTGCGGCGGCGTTACAGCCGGCTGCTGAAGGAATCGGCGCCATCGCAAAAATCTAAAAATGATGAAGCGGGGGAGGCAGTGCCGGAAGAGCTGCAAAAGCTGGTGGATGAGACGAGCCGCAAGGTCAGAAACGGCGTTCCGGTCAGGAATGCTTCCGCGAGCGGAACTCCTTTACCAGATTTAATTCTCATAGATGGTGGCAAAGGACAACTGGGCATGGCGATGGAAGAACTCACGAAGCTGGGGCTGGAAAAGATTCCGGTGATTGGCCTCGCGAAAGAGTTCGAGGAAATTTATCTGCCGGGCAAAAGCGAGCCGTTGCGGCTGGGCCTGGAACACCCGGCCACGAAGCTGCTGCAACGCATTCGCGATGAATCGCATCGCGTAGCCAATTCGTACAACGCGCAACTCCGCCTCAAGCGCATTTCCGAAAGCGTGCTGGACGAATTTCCGGGCATTGGCGAGCGGCGCAAACAGGCGTTGCTGAAAAAATTCGGGTCGGTGCAGCGATTGCGGACGGCCACCGTTGAAGAAATTTCCCAAGTGCCCGGCTTCGGCGGCAAAGCCGCGGAAGAACTGAAAAAGTTTTTGGTGGCGCGGACGACGATGACCCCCGGGCGGGAAGAATAAAAGTATGGCCACGCAAAAGGAGACGGTTGACTTCATCCTTGAAAAACTTCGCGGCCCAGCGCGGTTCAGCGTCCGGGCAATGTTCGGCGAATATGCCCTGTATGCCGATGGAAAAGTCGCGGGCCTGGTGTGCGATAATCTCTTATACGTCAAAATATTGCCCGCGAGCAAAGAGCTGGAAACGATTTGCGAAAAGGGGCATCCCTTTCCCGGGGCAAGGCCTCACTACATCGTTGATGAAGGGCAGCTTTCCACACTCGAAAACCTTCCAGGCATTTTGATTTCCGTGGCAAAGTCCGCGCCGGAGAAGAAAAAGAAGTCGAGGAAATAAATCCCTGCCAGCTTTATCCCCACTTCTCCGTCTTCATCTGCTCTTTGGGCACGCCCAGTTCAAAGACGAGGGCCTCGGCAAATTCTACCAGAGCATTCGGGCCGCAGGCGTAAAATACACTGTTGGATAAATCGTGGACGTGATGCTTGATCCAGGGGGCATCAATACGCCCGCAGCGGCTGGTCCAATTGTCGTCCGGCTGCGCCCGCGTGCAGGTAACCTGAAATTTGAAATGCGGGTTTTCTTTTTCCAGCTCGCGAAATTCGGTATTGAAGATGATATCTTTCGGCTGGCGAACGCTATAGAGAATCGTAATTTTCGTTTCCAGTTTCCGGCGCGTGGCTTCGCGCACAAACCCGCGAAAAGGCGTCACGCCCGAACCGCCGGCGATGCAGATGAGATGCTTGTCATAAACGGGCAGGAATTTCCCCACAGGCGGGATGACGAAAAATTTGTCACCGGGCTTGGCCCAATCCACGATACGCGTGCCCATTTTGCCGTCGCGCTTCACCGTGACTTCATAAAAGCCGCGGTCGAGCGCGCAGGAGGAGAGCGAGTAAGCGCGTTTGTAGTTGGGCGTATCCGGCCAATAGACAGTGATAAATTGGCCGGTCTTGAAATCGGGATTATGGCCATCGGGCCATTTCAGGCGGATGGTTTTGGTGTCCGGCAGTTCCATCGTCGCGGATTCGACGGTCATTTCTAAAATTTCTTTCGGCATAAAATTCTGCGAACTGAACACTAGTGAAAATGGAAATGCACGGCAAGTCTGCTATTGACGCATCAGAAACTGCAAGACCCTGTCCCAGAAGGGGATTATTGAAAAATCTGGAGAAAATATTTCTTCCCAATGAAAAGCCAGATGACGGTTGCCAGGGCGATGTACGGGCCGTAGGGCATGCGGGAGGACCATTCGCGGCGCCTCATCAAAATCAATATGACACCCACGGTCGCGCCAATCATGGAGCTGACCATCAGCGAAAAAATCACACCCGGCCAGCCGATAAACGCGCCAATCGCGCTCATAAATTTCACGTCGCCCAGCCCCATGGCTTCGCGCGGCAAAACCACTTCAGCGCTCACAACTTCCATAAGGGGCACGGCGTTGGGGTCCAGCTTTTCATCGCCGATTTCCAACGCCGACGGCGAGAGGCGCACGGTGACGTCCTTGAAGCCGCGGTCGATGAGTTCCACGGTTCGCGCCTGCAGGACGATGACGTCCGATTTGCGATAAAAAACTTCGTCATAGGGGATTTCCCGGTCCGGCAGATGCAGGGAGGTTTCCGAAAAAATAATTTTCGTCTGACCGGGCAGTTTCAAACGATGGCGGCCAAAGAGCAATTTTCCAATCCGGACAATGCCATAGACAATTCCTGCGCCGACGAGGGCGCCAATAACGCTGCGAAATAAACTGACACCGTGCGAAGGGGCTTCCTGCAATTGCGGCAGGAGAAAGGATGCGATAAGGCCGGCAGCAATCCCGCCGAAGGTGATTTCATCGGGAATGATGAAATGTTCGAAATCGACAAACGTGGCGACAATGAGGCCCGCAATAAAAAACGCATAAACCAGGGCGAGAGGAATGGAAGGGAGCGGATGGGCCGGGTTTCCGAACTTGAGCCATGACCCCAAAAACGCAAGGCCGGTGATCAGCTCCACGATGAAGTAACGGGCAGAGATCGGCGCGCCGCAATTTTTGCAACGACCATGCAGGGCGAGCCACGTCAGGAGCGGGATATTCAGGTACCAGGGGATGGAATATTTGCAGTGGGGACAATGC
>JASHZU010000150.1 GCA_030042375.1 Verrucomicrobiia bacterium | reverse complement strand
CTTCGCATTGCACGAACGTGCCGCCATATTTCGGCAATTCGCGCCGCAGCAATTCCATGATGTCGGACCACGGTGTAATCGGGTAGCCCGCGCCGAAGCGCACGCCCGCAGCAATCAGCCCGAAGCCCAGCGCCTCGTTGCCGTTCATCACTACCTGGTGACCGCCCTTGCTCGTGCTGTCCTTGAACTTGAACGTCTCCAGGATGTTCCCGAGCGAATGTGAATAGCCCGCATGGAACGCCGCCAGCGCGTTTTTTACGATGCTCTCGTCTTTACCCGTGAAACGTTCCGCAATCAGCTTCTCCAGTTTTGGCACATTCAAGTCAAACATCTTGGCGATTAGTCCCAGCGCATAAATATTTTTGCCCTTGTCCTTGGCCGTGCCGCCAATGGCCTCGACCGTAAGGCTCGAAATCGGTATGCCCACATGATGATAATCCTTCTCCAGTTCCGGCTTGGGCACCACATGGTCCGAATCATAAAGCACAATGCCCTGTTTTTTCAGCGACTTAATATGGTCTTCGTAGCTGTGCTGGTAAAATGCTAGCAGCACGTCCGCTTCATCGCCGGCGCTTAAGACCTCGCCGCTGCCGATGCGGACTTGGAAGATGGACGGGCCACCCGAGATGGTGGAGGGGATCGTCATGAACGTCATGACCTCCTGCTCACTGCGGCCGGCCAGCCGCGCGAGAAATCCGCCGATGGCCTGGATGCCGTCTTGTGAATTTCCGGCGATCCGGATGACTGCCTCGTTGATTTTCGAAATCTTTGGCGCGCCTGCCGACGACGCCTCTGTCGTTGAATTACTCATGGAACGGTTAATTAAAAATTTATATGCAATATAAAGCAACTGGAAAAACCTTTGAAAAGTGTCGTTTCCAACAGTTACCATTTTACGTTAGTCGCCGGCAGGGGAGGTGTCAAATTCTAATGCCTCGTTTAAATCATTGATTTAAAATGGTTTATACAAAACGGTAAATTTAAAATTTGGCGCACTAATTTGAGAATAATTTTATCTTACAATTATCGTTGCGCAAAGAAGTCGGGCATATAACTTCCTCGAACAAATTTTTGTCCAGAATCAAGCAAAAGTCACTGGGGCAAAGCATTCGTCATTAAAACCGGCGAGCCATGCCCATAGGACAACGTTAATGAACTGGCTGGCGGTAATTGCGTATAATACATGCCGCCGGCAGCGACCACGCCCATCATTCTGCCATTCTTCGCCACCGCGACAGCGGCGGAATTAGTCACGTAACATTCCAGCGTTCCAGTTGGCATCGTGTTTGAAAACGTGAATGGTGATGAGCCGACATTCACAAACCCGACGGTTGGGTTCATGAAGGCATTGTTGGTAAAAATATCGACCGCCCCATCTTGATTTTGAATGTGGATAATGCCTGTCCCAAGCGTCATAAATTGTTGAAAAGCACCGGCAGTCCCGCTGTTTTCATAACGGTTCTGCCCCATCTCGATGTCGCCGCTGGATGCCTCAACAAAAGCGTTTGTCGCTGACGCTACAAAAACCTGGTTGGACAAGCAAAGTGTATTGCCACTGGCATGCAGTATCGTATGCGGATTAAAATTTTGAAGGCAGGTCGCAGCAGAATCGCCGCTTGGGGAATTGAGGGGATTGAATACCCGGATAAGATTATTATAAACTTCACAGTTTCCGCCTCCGGCACCGGTTTGCAGGACAATTCCCTGGGCGTAAGAAATAAGATTATTGCCTGCGATAATTAACGTGGCATTGGAATTTACCGTGGTATCGTCAATCGCGCCTCCAAGGCTTTCAAGAATCGTGTTATCAAGACAGTAAGAAGTCATATTTGTCTGGACGATGAACGTGACGGTGCAATTCGAAAAATTAATTCCCTGCACGGTCGCCGCGCCGTAAATTCCGAACGCCTGTGCCGTGTTGTTGGGATTCTGCCCGCAGGTGGAAAATATTTTCGAATTTTTTCCATTCCCGATGAAGGAAAAATTTGTCCAACACGATAGTATCGGGAGGGTAAGGGCATTGTCTTCGTGAACTGCCAGGTTTGCCGGATAAATCGCCTTTTGGAGTGCCGAAACCGGATATAGACTTTGAAAGGGTGCAGTCGCAGTTCCGGCATTGGCGTCATTTCCATTGACAGGATCGACATAAACCGAGCCAGCGCCGTCGATATTGGCGTTGATATTAGCTCCCCATGCCGTGCTCCCGGCTGTTCCGGTGCCATTGAGTTGGTTCCAATTTGCCGATGAACCACCCGGATAAGTGTATGAGCCGGTAATCCACCACCAATTCGTGACGCTCTCATTTGGCGAATAATCCGGCGGATCGGAAGCGATGACCAAACCACTGCCGAAAACGGTGTCCATGAAAATCACTTCATGCGTTCCCGGGGTTGAATTCGTCCAACCGGTGACAACTCGTCCATTCATCGCTGAAAAGCTTGGATCAGAAATGTATGTCCCGTTAAGAAAAGGCTGTGAAAAGCCTGAAACAATAATCTGGCTCGTATTCGGAATAGAAACCGAATAAATGCCGGATGGCTGGCAACTGGCGGGAATCGCCATAGAGGCATAAAGAGCAAAGAGAAAGGCAATTGCCAGGGGGGCGCAGCTGTGCCGCCATTTTTTAATTTTGATTTTTGAATGTTGAACTAGCTTAAAATTCATAATTGCTCACGGCGAAGCGCCGGTGCTTCATAGTTCATTTGAAAAATTGTCGTGGTATTGAGCAGCTTGCCCACGTCGATGATAATAATACGTCGTCGCAGAAGCAGAGATGGCCGAAAATCCGAACAAAAGCATGCTGACTGTAGATATATTATTAACGTTTTTTGCGCGAAGTCAAATGCTGTCTTTTTATACCCAACCCGCGCGAACTGTCCGGAGTCATTTTTTAGGTATTCGGGAACTAAGAAAAGGCGGACGTATTGGCTAAAATCCTCGCACGGTGGACCATTGTTGTTCACCCGCCCCGAATATTTCGGGGTTCGATCTTTGACACATTGCTAATGTAGGAGCCGAGGTGACGAGGCTCTGGCATAGCCCTTTGCGTCTTGGTGGTTAAATTCGGGAACGAGGTTGCCTAAAAAATCAAGCCTGCTAAAGCCTGTTAAAGGCTATTCAAGGCCAATCAAGACCCCCGGGGGAGGGGCCTGTCTCGCTGTAGCCTTGGCGAAGGCGGGTGTCCAGTAGGCAAATATAAGCAATTATAACCAAATACAGGTAAATATAGGTGTTTTCGAAAATAAAAGATTGTTTATTCCTCTACATCTCAGCGTCTCTGTGATGAAAAACAAACCAAATACAAACCGATACAAACCAAAATTTGACCGGTGACTCCATTCTGCGTAGCGTTAATCAACTGCCAGTGCCATGACAACCGAACAATACGACGACGCGATGCTCGATTTCAGCCGCGGCGAATTCGACAGCGCCATTGAAAAGCTCAAAGGCGTTTTGGCGAATGCCCCGGAGAATTTCGACGCCCAGCTCGCCCTGGGCATGGCCTACTATCGCAAAGGCGACTACGCCTCGGCCATTGCCGAAGGCCATAAGGCCGAAAAAATGCGACCGCGTGAACTGCTCGTCCATACCAACCTTTCGCTCTTCTACATGAAAGCCGGCGACCGCGCCAAGGCGGAATATCACGGCTTCCAGGCCAAGGTGGAGTCCTGGCGCGAAGACGCGAAAAAGAGCAAAGAGGCTAAACCCGACGCACCGTCTGAATTGCAAATGGCCCGGCCAACGCCGCAGCCCATGAAATTTCCCAGCCAGCCCTGGAAAAAGAAAACTGACAAATAACGTATGAAAACCGCCTACGAACTGGCGATGGAGCGCTTAAACAAAACCACACCGGCCGTCAAACTCTCCGACGCGCAGAAAAAAGAACTGGCGGAATTGGATTCAAAATACGCCGCGAAAATTGCCGAGCGCGAAATCGCTCTCAACGCGGAGATTGCGAAAGCCGCCGATCCACGGCAGCAGGAGTTGCTACACGATCAGCTCGCGACCGAACGCAAAAAGCTTCAAGCCGAGTTGGAAGATAAGAAAGAGCAAGTGCGGGCGAAGCGATGAATGGTCTTTCGGCAGCTGCTCACTCAATGTGACCCATCGAAGGAGCATTCGTTGGCGCTGCGCTGGTCACGTTTAACTGATTCTTCTTGTCCAAAACAATTTCAGGCCGGCCATGATAACTCTTGATTTTGCCAGTCACTTCCACTGACGCACCTCGCAATGCACTCAGGTTTCCAAATTGGTTCGTCGCCGAAGGAAACATAACCAGCGTAAACGGCGAGTCCGGATAAGGTTTGTCCATATCCATAAATATGATGCCTGGCCGAATACTCACATGCACCACCTTGCCGGTCACAATCATTTCCTTGTCAAAATAATTCGTCGCATCCTCTGCGCTGATTTTCATCAGCGGCACACTGTTGGTGATATCGGCGAATAAATGGGGCGCCAGCATGCCAACCACAAAAACCGGCAGGATAAATTTCATCCAATTCATCCGGAAATTTGACACGCTCTGTTTATGATTTGCAATCATTTTAACTCGCTTTCCTGGTCTCCCTTGCAATGATATCCGAAACATGCGGCAAATTTTCTTTGGCGCGATTTGCGCGCTAATCATTGGGATTTTTGCGTGGAGCGCAGAGCCCGGCTTTTTTGAATTGGCCAGCCCGCGGGCGCAGGATGCCTACTATAATCTCCTCGTGGAGGGCTTCCAATCGGGCCAGCTCAGTGTCAAAAGAGAAGCGCCCCCGGCCCTGGCTCAAGTGGCAAATCCTTACGATCCCTCCGTCAATAGCCCTTACGTCTGGGACAGCCGTTATCTCTCCTACGAGATGAGTTATTACAAAGGAAAGCTCTATCTCTATTTCGGCGTCACGCCCGCCCTCGTGCTTTTCTGGCCGTATGCCACGTTGACCGGCCACTATCTGAGCCAAAGGGCGGCAGTCGTGATTTTCTTTGCTGCGGGTTTTCTTGTTTCCGCATGCGTATTGAAGGGAATTTGGCGGCGCTATTTTTCCGCAACTAGTATCTGGGTGCCGGTAGCGGGTGTCCTGGCCCTGGGCCTGGCCAGCGGCATTCTGGAAATTTTGTCCTCTTGCGACGTTTACGAGGTCGCCAAAAGCTGCGCTTTTGCCTTCACCATGTTCGCGCTGGGCGCGCTTTGGCTCGCGCTATGCGAACCAAAACAGCAAGTGAAATGGCTGCTAGTGGCCAGTCTCGCTTATGGCCTGGCCACTGGCTCACGGCCAACATTATTATTCGGAGCGATCATTCTTTTGGCGCCGATGGCAAAGGAATTGTTTTCGGCTAAATCGCCGCGCCAGCAAATGGTTCCATTGTTCGTCGCGGCCATCTTGCCCATCACGCTGATTGGTTTGGGCCTGATGCTTTACAACGAATTGCGTTTCGACAATCCCTTTGAATTCGGCCTGCACTATCAATTAACGCGTCATCAAAATTACGGCGCCCGGCAATTCGGTCTGCGCTATTTCTGGTTCGACTTCCGGTTTTATTTTTTGCAACCAATCCAATGGACCTTTCATTTCCCTTTTGTGAAAACATTGCCCCCGCCGACGGCCCCATCCGGTTATTATGGATTGGGGGAGCCCTATGCGGGGATACTCGTGAACACTCCCATCGTTTGGCTGGCCATGGCCGCGCCTCTGGCGTGGAGGAACAAGCCTATGGAAGAGGCTGCGGTCCTCCGCTGGTTTATCATCGCAGTTTTTTTGTGCTTTTTCGTGACGGCATTAACTCTTTGTTTATTTTTCGGCGCCGGCAGCGGCCATGAATCTGATTTTCTACCTACGCTCATGCTGCTGGCAGCAATTGGCATCCTGGGTGCGGAACGTGCCACGACAGGAAAGGGGAAATGGCGTCTGATTACGCGCGGTTGTTGGGTGGCACTGCTGGCCTATTCGATCTTATTTAATGTATTTGCAAGTCTCGAATCCCGTGCTATTGCCAAATCCTTTAACGGAGATT
>JASHZU010000149.1 GCA_030042375.1 Verrucomicrobiia bacterium | reverse complement strand
GGCCCCGGAGCCACCGAAGCCGCCCAACCGGAAAGCTTGATCACTCAATTCAAAGCCAACGCCTCGTTTAATGAAATCCATCTGCGTCATGGCGGCGGCGGCGATGGCTGGATCTTCAGTGACATGGCCATCGCCACTTCCTTCGCGGATTTTGTCGCCGCCAATGAAAACAAATCCGGCACCGCAAACCGCGGGTTGGGAAATGGACAGCCGGTCTTTACTTTTCGGACCTGGCAGAGCGAACAAGGTTTGCCGCAGGACCGCGTCCGCGCCCTGGCCCAAACGAGCGATGGTTATATTTGGGTGGGCACCGATGACGGCGTGGCGCGATTCGACGGCGCGCGATTTGTCTCTTTCGGTCTGCCGGAAGGATTGCCTAGCGGTCCGGTGCGCACGTTATTTGGAGACAGCCACGGGTCGCTTTGGATTGGCACTGTCGGCAATGGCTTAATCCGCTGGCAGGCGGGCAAGATGACGATGTTCACCATGGCCAATGGACTGCCTTCCGACTCCATTGGGGCGATCGCCGAAGATAACCAGGGGAGGTTATGGGTTGGCACCGATGCCGGGCTGGCGCTATTGCAGGACGGACAACTAACGAAATTTTCTGCCGCCGAACAATTTGATGGCAAAGCGATTACAACTTTGTTCAAGGACCGCGGCGGGAATATGTGGCTGGGAGCAACGGACGCCGGGGTCTTTGAATTTCGTGACGGCAAGTTTATCCCGCTTGAAGAATCGGCTATCAAGGAATTGCTGCAGGATCCTCATTGCCTGCTGGTGACCAGGAGAGGACAAATCTGGATTGGCGCCGGGGACGATTTTGTGTTGTGTCGCGACGGCAACGAGTGGCGTCCCTACCAGATTCCGCGCCACCTCGCCCGCTCTTATGTCAGTTCTTTGGTTGAGGAACCTGATGGGACTGTCTGGGCCGGTTCCACCAGCGAAGGGTTGTTTCAATTTGCCGACCGCAAAATGACCGCCGTTAATGCCAGCAGCGGCCTCTCGGACAATGCCGTTGAATCGTTATTGACCGACCGAGACGGCAATTTATGGGCAGGAACCGATACCGGGCTGAATTTGCTCCGCCAAAAAGATCTTTTCGCTTTCGATCAGAGGCAGGGACTGGGATATGGCGCAGTCAATGGCCTGGCAGAAATTGCGCCCGGGCAGGTTTGGGCAGGCAAGCCCAATGACGGTTTGTATCAGTGGGATGGGCAAAGTTTCAGCCGTCTCATGTCCGCCAATTTATCAATCATTGGCGAGCAGATAAATGTCATGCTGACGTCCAAAGATGGCAGTTGCTGGGTGGCGGGTAAATACGGACTGCTGCATTTTAAAACCCCCGCGAAAACGGTAGATAAAGCACAATTATTTACGTTGCCTGGCTCCAGCATCATTTCCCTCTGCGAAGATTCGAATCGTGTGTTATGGGTAGGAACACAGGAAGGGGAACTCTACCAGTTGAAAAATGAAAAATGGCAGGAACAGACCAATCTCGTGCGCCCGGTTACGGCCATTGTCGCGGGCACTAACGGCGTTATGTGGGTGGGCACCGAAGGCGACGGCGTATTCGAATTCAATGGCAGCGCGCGCGCACATTGGGACACGGGAAATGGATTGTTGAGTGGACTGGTTCGTACGCTCTACCTGGATTCCCAAAACACGCTTTGGATTGGCACCGCCGGCGGCGGTTTAAGCTGTTTACGGCAGGGTCTCATGTCCAGGTTTACTGCCCGGGAAGGTCTGCCGGATAATACCATTTCGGAAATCCTCGAGGATGACAAAGGCAGACTGTGGCTGGGAAGCAATCGTGGTATCGCTTGTTTGAATAAAGAAGACCTGGAAGAATTGGCGGCCGGCAAGGTGACGACTGTTTACCCGCAAGTCTTTGGCCGGGCGGAAGGAATGTTGTCGGAGGAATGTGCCGGGGGATTTTGTCCAGCGGGCCTGAAAACTGCATCCGGCCAATTGTGGTTTCCCACTCTGAAGGGCGTAGTCATGGTAGACCCAAGCGTCCATCTATCAAAGTTGCCTGCGCCCACCGTGATCCTTGAACAAATTTCAGTGGACGACGTGCCAAGCCCTGTGTTCTCAACCGCAAATGGTCCGGCGGAAGCCAAAGATGCCAGTCCGGATTCAGATGAATCAAAAGTAAAAACGCTGAGCCTTGGCCCCGGCCGGCATCGCATCGAGTTTACATACACTGCACTCGGCTTCGATGCTCCGGAACGAATCCGCTTCAAATACCGGCTCCAGGGTTTGGACTCAGACTGGGTGAACGCCGGTAACCGGAGAGTGGCTTTTTATAGTTATGTGCCCCCGGGAAACTATGAATTTCAGGTTATCGCCTGTAACGCCGACGGTTTTTGGAACGAAACAGGAGCAACCGTGGGCTTGGCGGTTTCGAGATTCTTCTGGCAAACCTGGTGGTTTGCCGGTTTGTCTTCCCTCACATTGCTGGTTCTCGTGGGCAACGGAGTTCGCATCATGGTAAAAAGAAAACTCCAACGCCGCCTGAAATATCTCGAACAGGAACGGGCACTGGAACGGGAACGGACTCGCATCGCGCAGGATTTGCATGATGAGATGGGCGCCAAGCTATGCCGGATTTCGTTCTTAAGCGAACATGTCCGCAGAAATAACAACGGTATGGCTTCTGACTTGCGTAATCAGATCGTTTCTATTTCGGATGCTTCCCGCGAAATGCTTCATTCCCTGGATGAGATTGTATGGGCGGTCAATCCCCAAAACGACACGTTAGAACACGTCGTATCCTACATTGGGCATTATGCGCAGGAGTTTTTCCAGGAGACCGGGATCGAATGCAAATTAAATATCTCGGGAACATTGCCGCCTTATCCTCTTTCTTCGCAGTTACGCCATAACCTTCTATTAGCCGTGCACGAGGCGTTTACGAATGTGCTGAAGCACGCTAAAGCCACGCAAGTGGATGTGTTTATCGCCTATACTGCCTCCGCCTTTGAAATTGCAATTTCGGACAATGGCAATGGATTTAATCCCTCAGCCGTATTGCCGCAGTCGCCGGGCTCCTCCGGCGCCGCCGGCGATGGCCTGCGCAACATGAAACAACGCCTCGCGGACATCGGGGGACAATGCTCAATTAGTTCCGAACCGGGCCGCGGTACTACCGTTCAATTTCTCCTGCCACTGGGCAGGCTAAAACAAAAAGCGCTGCCATGATAACTATTTCTATAGTGGATGACGAAAAAGAGTTGTGCCAGTCCATCGCCACTTATTTGAACGGCGCATCGGGTTTCCGCTGCGTAAGCATCTACCACAGCGGCGAAGCCGCCCTGGAACATTTGCCCCAGGATCGCCCTGACGTCGTGCTGATGGATATTCATTTGGTGGGCATGAGCGGGATTGAATGTGTCAAGCGCCTCAAAGCCAAAATGCCGCAGATGCAAATCATGATGCTGACGGTCTATGAGGACACCGATCAGATTTTCAAGGCCTTGGAGGCGGGAGCCAGCGGCTATATGTTGAAGCGGTTGACGCCCGATAAATTATTGGAAGCCATCTGTGATGTTCACGGGGGCGGTTCGCCGATGTCCAGTTCGATTGCGCGCAAGGTAGTGGCGTCCTTTCAGCGGGCCAAACGGCCGGAGGAGGAGCAAACCCATTTTACCTCCCGTGAACAGATGGTCCTGGATTGCCTCGCCAACGGGCTTACCTATAAGCAAACCGCTGACAAATTAAACATTACTATTCCTACTATCCGCAGTTATCTGCGCCGTATTTACGAAAAACTCCACGTTCAATCACGCACTGAGGCAGTGGCCAAATATGTTGCTGCACCCGGAAAATCAGGCTCCTGATGCCGTGGTCACTTCATGTGACTGTCATTCGGCCACATAGCTATTAAAATATAGTCAGTACTAATTGAGAAATGTTGATAAAAGACCTTATACACGGCCCGGGTAAAAGCGTGTCGTAACTCGCCGCATGAAAAGCAAATGCAAAAGTGGATTTAGGATGAAGCTCCCGCAAACCGGCTTCACTCTCATCGAACTCCTCGTGGTTATTGCCATTATTGCCATCCTCGCGGCCATCCTGTTGCCCGTTCTGGTCGCGGCCCAAAAGAGGGCGCAGCAAACCGGGGACCTGAGCAATAAAAGGCAGCTTATTCTCGCCTGGATGATGTACGCCAACGACAACAATGACGTCCTCGTGCTCAATGCCGATGAATCTGAGCCTGTCAATGGGACTCCTTCATGGATTCCGCAAAACTGCTACATGGATTGGGCGATCAACCCGAATGACACAAATACAACCTTCCTGCAGACCAATCAATTAGCGCCCTACGATGCACAGCAATACAGCCTGTATGTGTCACCGGCAGACATCTATTTATCTCCGGTCCAAACCTTGACCGGGATGGGGAACATCTCTCACCATCGTGCCCGGAGCGTTGCCATGGATGCAGCGGTGGGCGGTCCTCCCGCCACCTACACCGGAACCGGTTCAAAACCGCCGTCCTCACTTTCCAGTTTTAATCCCTTCAATATCATATCGACATTGAACGGATTCGGCGCGGGCAACCTTTCGCCCAGCCTAAGCTGGGTGTTTATTAACGAACATCCTGACAGCATAGACGACGGCATTCTTTATATTGATCCCGACAGTGCCGATCAGGGCGGGACGGGACAATTTACTGAAGTGCCTGCAAGTTATTTGGCCAACGGCTGCGGAATTTCTTTTGCCGATGGACACGCGGAGATTCATATCTGGAGAGGCAGCGTCGCCAATCTCCAGGTTCAATACACCTCATTGCGTGATGTCAACGTGACGGACGATCCGGACTTGGCCTGGCTGGCTCAACACACGCCTTAATCGTTTGCCCACAAATTCCTTTCCTGCCGATATTTGATTTTTGCCTGAACTGTTGCCGTTATTGCTATTGTTGCGGCCATTATCCTGCCTGCATTGAGCGCTACGAAACAAATGGCATTATCCGTCACCTTGCCCGGGCAATAAAAAACAATCGCAGGATAGTTCAGTAGCCGTTAGGGAGAAACCGCGCGAAAGAACTGCGGCTGCCCGTTGGATTGAACGGGAACGGTAAAAGTCACCGACGTTCCCGCCGCATTTGTCGTGCTGCCGGCGACTGGCGTCCAGACGGCTTGCACCAGGTTGGTTGTCGTCACGAGATAATACGTAGAACCGGGAGTCGTGCTGAAAGTGATGTTGACGTTTGAAACGCCGCTCATGCTCACGCTTAGGGAGGTAAGTTGAAAGCTGGTGGTTTCGGTAATCGGCCCATTCATCGTGACCGAAGCCGTACTGCTGTTTCCTGAATAGGCCCCGGCCCCGCTGCCCGACCAATTGGTGAAGATGTAACCCGTGTTCGGCGTGGCGGTAATGCTCACGCTCTCTCCGCTGTTTGTCCAAAGGCTGGCCGGGCTCACGCTGCCGCCCGGCCCGGTATTCATCGTCAGGTAGTAATTCGTCGTAAAATTTGCCGTGTAGGTGGAGCTGATTAGCGGCGCGACGGCATGGGAGATGGCACCGCCATCATTCCACGCACTCCAGGCATATTGAATTCCCGTACCCGCGCTTTGTGGGGACGGGGTGGCAATCGTATGGTTCGAACCGGGCGTCCAACTGAAGGCTTGGGGGCTGGTGTAGTTCGTGCCGTCCACTGTGAAGGAAGGCCCGGAAATACTGGTCTGTACCATCACGCTGATGGGATTCGTGACGAAATTAAAAGTAAAACTGCCACTGGAATTATTATTGAAGCTGTCTTCAACGGAATTGCTTACCGTCAGGCTCCCCCGCGCGCCACTTATCGCCAGCAGACCAACCGAGCCAAGGTAACCTTCGCCGGAATTGGGAATACTCACGGCAGAAGCGAGCGCATTTTCCAGCGTGGTCGTGCTTCCCCGGATGGTCATGCCCCAGGAAGCACTGTTGGTAATGTTCAGATTGTTGAGATACACGCCGTTAATGTTATTACCGCTCGTGCCGCCGCTATTAATATCCTCACAAAACTCAACGGCCCCGCGCCATGTATATCCCGGATCATAACCGCCGCAACGAACAATGTCGCAGCTTTGGACCACCGTTGTGGGGCTGAACGTATTTCCCCCCACGCCGAAGGTACTGCTAAGAAGGACGCCGCAGCCGTAGGTCGTGTCAAAAAATTGGCAGTTTTGAATCTGGTTGCTGGCGCCGCCATAGATAGCGCCGCCATTCGCCAGCCAGGGTGTTTGCGCCGTGCAATACGTTATGACATTGCCGCCGCACGGATAAGTTCCTGAGGTAGTCGTAGGCCACATAGCAAAGCAATCATCACCGGTGCCCCGGGTCGTGCAGTTAGTGACCGTCGTGTTCTGCATCCCGATGTTCAGGTTGATGCCATCTGCAATCGTGTCCCGGAAACGGCAGCCATTCACCACCAGCCCTTGCGAATTTTCAATCCACGCGCCGACCTTGGTGTGTTCCACCCAGATGCGGTCGATGCTGGAACCGGTGCCATAGTATCCACCCAAACCATCATTGGCTTCCGAGTCGTTCCGATAGTTGAGAAAGCCTTTGATGGCGAAGTCAGACAGGTTGATGTTGTTTCCTGCGCCGTATACGGCGACCCGCGAGCCTGGCGTCGTGTTGTAAAGGCTTGGACTCCCGATCAACGTCGTGTACCACATGCCGGCGCCCTGGAAAGTGTGATTGGCCGCGATCGAAATCGTCCCTTCAATGAGATAGGTCCCTGGCGGAATCCAAATGTGCTGATAGGTAGTTTGCGTGGCCGCCGCCGTAAACGCCGCAGTGCTGTTGTTGACGCCGGTGGGATCTGCTCCCCATTGGGTGACAATGGACACGTAACCTGACGGCTCGGAAAGCGGGGCAGCCACGTTTTCCAAATCAACGAGGTTAATGTCATAGTCGGGCGCAGTGTCCGCGCTGTCCACTTCCAGGCGCACCACATCACCCGGATTGATATTCAGGTTGTTGGTGCGAACCTCATCGTAAAAATCCCTTGGCGAACCGGCTGAGGGAACGTTCGTGAACGGGTAACTCCCATACAGCCATGAATACACGGAAGTCAGCGGCAGCTCTTCAACAAACACCCCATTGGTATAGAGACTGATGGTATAGTTAGTCCCGGTTCCATTCGACGTGTCCGGCACGCTATATCGCACCACGATAGAATTGGCAGCCGCCTGGGCGGTGAATTGCACATACTGGCCCGTGCCGCTTAGCTGCACGCATTCCCGCCCCACCGCCTCCGAAGCGACCGTATTGTGAGTATAATCCGGTCCTAAAATCGTGCCGCCGCTGATTGTCATGTTTGCTGCCGGGTAAGTCGTCCAGGGCACGGTCGCACCGTTGAACGCCCTGGCAGTCGAGAGTGAAACGACCAAAGCAACCACGACAGCCAAACCACGAGCCAAACCAGCTATGGCATCGGGAGCTGTGAACAAAGCAAAATTGGAAAGGCGAGTATTCAGTTTAATAAACGTCAGCGGAACCGGTTAGCGAATCATGCGGCACAGCTCCAGCAAAGATAAGGCCAATGGCAGGTGCCGAACAGTCGCATAAAGTGGCGACAGACAATTTGCTTGCCCAGCTACACCAGCGCGGCGAAGATTTTGAACCGCCCGGCGAAAAGAAAAAGCACGCATGATCAAAGTATCCTTAGTCGATGACGAAAAAGAGTTGTGCCAATCCATTGCCACTTTTGTGAATGGTGCACCGGGCTTTCGCTGCGTGAGCATGTATCACAGCGGCGAAGCCGCCCTGGAACATTTGCCTCAGGATCGCCCTGACGTTGTGCTGATGGACATCCATTTGGTGGGCATGAGCGGGATTGAATGCGTTAAGTATCTTAAAGCCAAAATACCGCAGATGCAAATCATGATGCTGACGGTCTATGAGGATACCGACCAGATTTTCAAGGCCCTGGAGGCAGGAGCCAGCGGATATATGCTGAAGCGGCTCACGCCGGATAAATTGCTGGAAGCGATCTGTGACGTGCACGGGGGCGGTTCGCCGATGTCCAGTTCGATTGCGCGCAAGGTAGTAGCCTCCTTTCAGCGGGCCAAACGACCGGAGGAGGAAGAAACCCATTTTACCTCCCGTGAACAAATGGTCCTCGATTGCTTCGCCAAAGGAATGACCTATAAACAGACGGCGGACCATTTGAGTATCAGTATTGACACCATAAGAACCTACGTACGAAGAATTTATGAAAAACTGCATGTCCAATCCGCCACGGAAGCTGTGGCTAAATACATGCAACGCCGTGATAATTAAAAATTACGCATTAGTGGTATTGTGTGTGTTGTAAATATCTATTAATGAACAACTTGCGACATTTTAATCGTTTTTAACCCCGGGTATGTGGTCTTTTCATGTGACTACCGCAACAATCTTTTAAATGTTAAAGTCCTCCCGAAGTCACCAATTTTTGAGTTAAACCGCTAAAACTATGAAAATTAAATCAGTATCCCACCAAACAACGGCCATTATTCGCCAATTGAAGTATGCTTTGATTGTATTCGCCGCAGCAGCCGGAGTGATCTCGGCGCAGGCTCAATACATCACCGGCGGACAGTACCTGCAAAATTCTACTACTTCTGGCGGCTACGGTGGCTGGGCAAGCGCCACATACGATTATATAACAACCGGCATTGATGTTTCCAATGCAGTCGCAGGTGAATATGGCGGCGCCTATTTTGTCATCAATTCCGGAGTTCAAACTTTAAGCACGGCCGATACGGAACTCCAACTCACGCTCACGCTCAATGGCGATCCCACTCAATTCAATTGGTTCTCACCCGGTCAACTGGTAATAAATGATGCCAATTCACCCAATACCGGCCCATGGTATTTTAATATGCCTTATTTCGGGTATGAATATAATCCCGACAATGCGCCTGTGACCTGGAATGCGAGCGGGACTACCTACACGATAACTTTGAATATCGCCGATCAGGCCGCGGGGCTATTATCCAATATTCAGGCCGGCGGTGATTCGATATACAGTTTCAGCCTCGATATGGATACCCCAACCGTGGGCAATAACCCGTACAGTGTCACCTTCAACAGCATTGAGTTTCTTCCAGCGCCTGAACCGACTTCTCTGGTGCTGATGGGCTTGGGCGCCGCCGGCCTGCTGATTATTCGTCGCCGCAAATAGGCAAAAGTGAAACACCGTTTTCCAAGCCGCCCATTTTGGGCGGCTTTTTTGCCGCCTTGCGACTATTAGGACATTTATTTTTGAACACGTCAGTTCATGCGACTGTGCAAATGAGGCACTCGATGTTATCTTGTAGAAACTAATCCAACAATTACTGCGATAGAGAACCAACAATAGCACTGAATATTATTATGGATATCAAATCATTCACGAAACGGCTGGCAATCGTGCTTACAATGGCGGGCGGGTTGGCCTTTGCAGCGCAGGCGCAAGATATCTACTATATGGTCAATTACTATGCGCCCTGGACTTCTACCTTTCCCGGCAGTTCGCTCTATCCTAATTGGAGCGAGTTCCCTACCAACCCTGCTGCTGTGGATTTTAATGTAGTTTTTGACGGGAGCCTCCCACAGTCCGGCCTGGAAGTCACGTCAACGGTTGGCGGCTACGGCAGCGGTTACGCCAGTCTGAACGGCGGCACTGGCGTTACCTTTGCCAACGGCAATACCGCTCTTACTACCAACGACACTGAATGCATCTTGAATTTTACGGTTAACCCAACGCCGGGCATGGCATCCTCGGGAGCCACGTTTTACGAGAATTATAACTGGATCGGATTAGTCTTTATTCTAAATCTTGACAG